>NZ_JBFUIP010000042.1:0-39152 GCF_056401815.1 Aminobacter sp. P4_D5
TTTCTGCCACATTCCGACGCAACCAGCCTCGCTCGGGCTGATTTGCAAACATGGCAAAACCATCGGGGCCCTTGCCCTCCATAGCCTGGAGACCGTCACATCTGCGTCATCRCACGGCCATGCGAGTGCCGGATTTGCAATTCGGCGATCACGAAACCGTTAGTCGCTACCGCACAAGCACATTTTCTCGGCACCATTTTCGGCATGATCCCGCGACGTTTTGCGCCGGCTTTTCGTTGATCCAGCCCATTTCATCCGCTTCACAGCCGAGAGCCAATCTGGCATAGCTCGCGCCGCACAATTTGTGCTTTAGGGAAGCTCCCGTCTTGAACCCCCTGTTCGAAATCGTCGGCGCCGTCGCCGCCATCTTGACCACGCTCGCCTGGCTGCCGCAGATCGCCAAGATCCTGCGCGAACGCAAGACCAGCGACATCTCGCTCGGCACCAACGCAGCGCTCGCCACCGGCATCTCGCTGTGGATCGTCTACGGCTTCGCTATCGGCTCGCTGCCGGTGATCCTGTCGAACTCGATCACGCTGGTCTTCATCCTCGCCATCGTCGGGCTGAAGCTGCGCTTCGGCTAGAGCATGATCCCGAAAAGTGGGAACCGGTTTTCGGAAAAGATCATGCTCCAACAGGCTCTACGGTCTCAAGTCCCGATCTTGCGCACCAGCGCTGTGATCGCCAGCATCGTCGCCATGTCGGCGATCATCGGTTCGATATGCGTCTTGTAGTCCAACGGCACATTCGAGGCCGGCAGCTCGAAGAAATTCTTCTTGTGCGGCAACAGCAGGAATCCGTCCTTGCCCTTGAGCGCGAGGCGCGCGGGTTCCCCCGGCCAGGTCTCCTTGAGCCAGGTCAGCGCCTGCGCCATCTGCCCTGACACCAGCGGCTGCGCGGCATCGACATTGGCGGTTCGGAATTCATAGGCCATATCGAGTTCTTGGACCCCCGACCTGATCTCCTTCAGTTGGCTGCCGAAGATTTCACTGAAAAAGCTCATCACCGCATTGGTCCGGACCGTCGCGATCAGGATGCCTGGAAAAGGCTTGACCATGTCGAAGGCGACGATGATCCCATCGAACAGTTCGACATTCACTTTGCCGGAGCGCCTCCACAGCGCCGCCTCGTAAAGCTCGAATGAGAACCCGTCGTAACTGCCGGAGATGACGTCGTCGAACACGCTGCCGTCATAGTCTCCAACGCTCTCGCGCGGTAGCCGCGCGAAGCTCTCCGGCGAAACGGCCTTCTGAAGCCTAACGTCCTGGATGAAGCCAAACGCGGTCGGCAGCAGCTTGTCCCGCAGTGATGCCTGCAGGCTGCCGCCAGCGCTCGATGCCAGCACATAGACTGCGAAGGAGAGCAGGAAGCCTGCCAGGTAGAGGTAGATGTGCAGCGTCGAGAACCACTGCTCGTACGGATCGGCGCCAAGGTTGAGCACCATCGCCAAGCCAAAGACAATCACAAGCAGCAGGCCAAGATAGAGCGGCACGCGCCAGCGCACCGATCGAGCGGCTGCCTTGCGCTGTGCCTCGTAGCCTTCGATGTCGCGCCTGATGCCCGCGATTGCCGCCTCGTCAGGCATGAAACCAGTTGCGCTCACAAAATCCCCCTCACCATGCCAAAGCCTTGCCGGCTGTTGGCCGGATGATAGCGGCTTTGCCTATCCGTCGTTGCGAAAATCGACGTCTGTTTTCGCAAAAGCAATTCACGCGATCGGCCCCCACCTGCAGGCGAAATCAACAAGATAGCGCAAGAACCAGACTCAACTCGTGAAGCCGTACTAACTTGCGCCGTGGACCGCAGCCCACCGCGCCCGCATCTTGGCCCCCAGCCGCCCTTCGGCCTTTTCGAGCGGCACCATCTTCTCGCGGTCGCCGTCGCGCTGACGCACGAACGGCACCAGGCGATAGCTCGCGATCTGCCCGCGTGTTGGCGCATCGGCGCTGACTTCGACGACCAAGATCGCCCCGATCCGCGCCGGCCAGCGTTGTCGTGCAAGCGCGGTGCCGAGAAAATCGCCGAGCCCATAGGCGACCAGCGCGTCGCCAATACGCGCAATCGGCTGCACGACATGGGCGTGATGTCCGGCGATGAGCCCGACGCCGAGTTCTGCGAGCCGTTGTGCCCATGCGCGCGTCTCGGCACGCGGAAAATGCCGGAACTCCCAATCCCAATGCGGCGCCGCGCAAACCAGGTCGGTCCCGTCAGAAAGCCCCTTGTCGGCGGCGGCAAAAAAATCGTCAGCCATTGCCACGCGTCCGGCAAACTGCCCGGCAGGCGCATTGCGCCATTGCGTGAACGCCGCAAGTCCAAGTGTCATCGGCCCAACGGCAATTTTGGTGACCGTAGGCGCCGTCCCGACCGTCGCAATGCCAAGTGTATCGAGCGCCGTCCGCGTCGCCTCGAACCCTGAAATGCCTTGGTCGAGCACATGGTTATTGGCAAGCGACAGCACCAAACGACCCGGTGCGACGCCCACGGCCTCCAGCGCACCGGCCAAAAACCCGCGCGTCATGGCGTGGTGCGTGCCGACCAGGGTGCCGAACCGCGCGCTCGGCCTGTCCACGATGGGGCTTTCGCAATTGCCGACAACCAGATCGGCTGACGTCAGAAGCGCCGCCAGTTCGGCGTCGCACACCGGCGGCCGCCGATTGGCCACAGCGGAAATATCGCCGACGAAGGCCAGCCGCACACTTTTATCGGGCTTGGGCAGAAACGCGCCACGCGCCGGCACATTGCCCGAAGCATCGCCGCGCAATGACGGCTTGAGAAACCGGGCCGGCCAGGAAACCTTGTAGGAAAATGGATAGTTGGACACGCTGCGCCCGCAATTGACCGGCTCGACCCTACCAGCAATTCATTACGCGCGACTGGCGCTCACGCGCTGCCCCCGTCTATTTTTGMCGGCGCTTCATGCTCGAACGGTTGATGGCCAGATGGTAGATCTTGTCGATCTCGCCGGCGATGCGCTGCGGGTCGAGTTGCCGCGCGATCTCCTGCCGCCCCGCCAGGCCCACCTCCCGGCGCGCGGTCTCATCCTGCAGCTTCAGTACCGCAGCCGCCATGCCGGCCACGTCGCCGACCACGAATGTGCGTTCTGGCGGCAACAGATCGACCATGTTGCCGACCCGCGTCGACAGCACCGGCAAGCCTGTCGCCATGGCTTCCAGCGGCGCGATCGGCGCCTGCTCGTCGCGTGACGTCATCAGGAAAACGTCGAAGGCCGGCAGCAGCTCCAGCGTGTCCTGGCGCAGTCCGGGCAGATGGATCCTGCCCTGCACCTCAGCTGCGGTAATGGCGGCGCCCCAATCGGGCATGATGTCCTTGCCCTGATCGGTCGAGCCGATCACCAGCAATTCGGCATCGACGCCCTTCGCCACCAACTCGCGCAGCACCCTGACCATGTCGATCTGGTTCTTGCGCCCGCCCAGTTGTCCCACCGAGCCTATCAGGAACGCATTGTCGCGAATGCCTAGGGTCGCCCGGGCCTGCGCCTTGCGGGCAGCGCTGGTGACCTCGATCCTGGAGACGTCGAACATATTGGGCAGCAGATGCATGTGCCGGCGCGAAACCAGCCAGTGCTTGATGTAATAATCCACCGTCCACTGGCTGAGCCCGATCACCTCATGGGCAAACAGCCACGGCAGCTGGTATTGCCTGGCATGCGCCGTCATCACGATCGGCGTGCCTGCCGCGCAGCGGAAAACCAGCCCGAACTTGTTGCCACGGCTGCCATGCGCATGCACAATCTCGCCGCCCCAATCGCGAATGGCATAGCCGACGCGGCGAAGCTCGGACGGGGTGGTGGCAAAATTCGAACCCATGATCTGGATCGGCCCGATAAATGGCTGATGTTCGATCCAGGAGTTCAGCGAATGCACAAGCATGATCTCATGCCCGGCATCGAGCTGTGCCTGGATCAAGATGCGCGAGCTGGTGGCAACGCCGTTCAGCGCGCCATGGCCGACAAGATGCGCGATCTTCATCGCGTCAAAGCCAACAATGTCTGGGGCATGCGCTGCGTCGGGCTGCTGGTCACTGGGATCATTGATGCCTGGGTCCGGAATTGAGCGAACGCTATCTAGCATTCATGGGCGATCGCGCAAACACGTCGCCGCAAACCGTAGCTTCGGCGGGACCAACAGTGCAATTACGCGGGCGTAAAGGATAATGATACCAACACACTGGCGCGCGCGGGGATAGGCAGTAGTCTGCAACCGTTCGAATTGAAATTCGGTCTGGAGCACTGCCCATGCGTTTTCGAAGACTTGTCACTGCCGCCGCCATACTGGCCGGCGTGGTGATTCTGCCGGCGGCGGCCTCGGCCGCGAACGGATTTACCACAGGCAATGTGAATGTCCGCGCCGGCCCCGGCACCGGCTATGACCGCACCGGCATGCTCCTGGCCGGCACGCCGGTAGACATACGCAGTTGCCAGGACAATTGGTGCAACATCCGTGGTGACCGGCTTCGTGGCTGGGTCTCCGCCAACTTCCTGTCGCGCCCAAACTACCGGCCCCCAGTCGTCGTGGTGCCACCACCGATTTTCATTCGGCCACCGAACTATCGTCCGCCCCACTGGAACCGGCCCCCACCACACTGGAATCGCCCGCCTCCCAGCTGGAATCGTCCGCCGAATCCACGTCCTCCCCGGCCGCGTCCGCCCGGCGCCAACTGCAAGATCGCTCCCGGCTTTCCCTGCCCGAGGTGACGACTTCCTGACAGCCTGATGTCAGGAGCGCCTAAGCGCATCGGCGCGGGTACCGGCTTTCCGGCTCCCGCGCCCTTTCCATTTTTCCGGATACCCCCCATATTTGTGCCATGGCCAAATCTCCTGACAAGAAATCGCCCGTTTCGGGGGCTGACAACCGTGCCGCCCCGCGCAAGCGCGGCGGCAATGGCGTAACCGACTTCCTCGACGCTTCCGAGCCGCTGCATCGCCCTGGCTTGGGCGAAGCGCCGCAGGCCGAATTCACCGGCGCGCCATTGTCCGGCTCCATCGCCGATTGGGCCGACCAGATCGCCAAGGAGGCCGAAAAGCCTCAACCCAAAGCCAAGAAGATTCCCGAGAAAAGTTCGGCGCCGACCCGCTCGTCGCGCGGCACCTCGATGGGGGGTGCCGCCTCGGCCAAGGATCGCACCGCCGCCGGTCTCAGCCCGGTCGCCGGCCTCGACATCTCGCTCGAAGATGCGGCGTCCTTGTCCAATTCCGGCGTCACCGCAACGGTGGCGGCCCTGTCGGCGCTGAYCGAAAGCGGCAACCCGCTGCACAAGGACGGCGAGATCTGGGTACCGCACCGTCCTGCCCGCCCGGACAAGTCCGAAGGCGGCATCCAGATCGTCATGCAGTCGGAGTTCGAACCGGCCGGCGACCAGCCGACCGCCATCAAGGACCTCGTCGAAGGCGTCAATTCGGCCGAACGCACCCAGGTGCTGCTCGGCGTCACCGGCTCCGGCAAGACCTTCACCATGGCCAAGGTGATCGAGCAGACGCAACGCCCGGCGCTGATCCTGGCGCCCAACAAGACGCTCGCCGCACAGCTCTACAGCGAGTTCAAGAAGTTCTTCCCCGACAACGCGGTCGAGTATTTCGTCTCCTATTACGACTACTTCCAGCCCGAGGCCTACGTCCCGCGCACCGACACCTATATCGAGAAGGAATCGACGATCAACGAGCAGATCGACCGCATGCGCCACTCGGCGACGCGCTCGCTGCTCGAACGCGACGACGTCATCATCGTCGCCTCGGTTTCCTGCATCTACGGTATCGGCTCGGTCGAAACCTACACCGCCATGACCTTCCAGATGGCGGTCGGCGACAGACTCGACCAGCGCCAGCTCCTCGCCGATCTTGTTGCCCAGCAATACAAGCGCCAGGACATCAACTTCGTCCGCGGCTCGTTTCGCGTGCGCGGCGACACCATCGAAATCTTCCCGGCCCACTTGGAAGATTCGGCCTGGCGCATCTCGCTTTTCGGCGACGAAATCGATGCCATTACCGAATTCGATCCACTCACCGGCCAGAAGACGGGCGACCTCAAGAGCGTAAAAATCTACGCCAACTCGCACTATGTGACGCCGCGCCCGACCTTGAATCAAGCCATCAAGTCGATCAAGGAAGAGCTGCAGCATCGCCTGCAAGAGCTTGAAAAGGCTGGCCGTCTGCTCGAGGCCCAGAGGCTGGAGCAGCGCACCCGCTTCGACCTGGAGATGCTCGACGCCACCGGCTCCTGCGCCGGCATCGAAAACTATTCGCGTTATCTCACCGGCCGCCGCCCCGGCGATCCGCCGCCAACCTTGTTCGAATACATCCCTGACAACGCACTGGTCTTCATCGACGAAAGCCACGTCACCGTGCCGCAGATCGGCGGCATGTATCGCGGCGACTTCAGGCGCAAGGCGACGCTGGCTGAATACGGCTTCCGCCTGCCGTCCTGCATGGACAACCGGCCGCTGCGCTTCGAGGAGTGGGACGCCATGCGCCCGCTTTCCGTCGCCGTTTCGGCGACGCCCGGCAATTGGGAGATGGAAGAAGCCGGCGGCGTCTTCGCCGAGCAGGTCATCCGCCCGACCGGCCTGATCGACCCGCCCGTCGAGGTTCGTCCTGCAAAAACCCAGGTCGACGATGTCGTCGGCGAAATCCGCGAAACGACCAAGGCCGGCTACCGCACGCTGGTCACGGTGCTGACCAAGCGCATGGCCGAGGATTTGACCGAATACCTGCACGAAAACGGCATCCGCGTCCGCTACATGCACTCTGACATCGACACGCTGGAACGTATCGAAATTCTCCGCGATCTCCGGCTCGGTGCGTTCGACGTGCTGGTCGGCATCAACCTTCTGCGCGAGGGCCTCGACATTCCCGAATGCGGTTTCGTCGCCATTCTCGACGCCGACAAGGAAGGCTTTCTGCGTTCCGAGACGTCGTTGATCCAGACCATCGGTCGCGCGGCGCGAAACGTCGACGGGAAAGTGATCCTCTACGCCGACCAGATCACCGGCTCGATGGAACGCGCCATGGCCGAAACCATGCGCCGTCGCGAAAAACAGAAGGCGTGGAACGAGGCCAACGGCATCACGCCGGAAAGCGTCAAGTCGCGCATCTCCGACATCCTCGACTCGGTCTACGAGAAGGACCACGTCCGCGCCGACATCTCGCAGTTCACCGACGAAGCCGGTGCGATGATGGGCAACAACCTCAAGGCCCACCTCGAAGCGCTCGAAAAGCAGATGCGCAACGCTGCCACCGATCTCGACTTCGAGAAGGCCGCCCGCATCCGCGACGAGATCAAGCGCCTGCGCGAGATGGAACTCGCCATCTCCGACGACCCGATGGCCAAATATGCCGACATGGAAAGCCCGGCTTCCGGCCGCGAAAAAGGCAAGCACAACAAGGGCGTGGCCAAGCATCGCACGGTCGAGGAGCAGGAACGTTTCCGCAAACTCGACGCGGCGCGTGCCGCCGAGGAGGAGGCCAAGGCTAGCCGGCCGAACCTGTTCCGCAAGCCAAAGCTCGACGAAATGGGCGCGGATGGTGCGGTTCCCGCAGGCAAGTCGCTGTTCGCCAAGCCGCATATCGACGACATGGGCCCAGGAACCGACATGGCGACGCCAGCCGGCGCCATTCCGCGCTCGTTGTTCAAGAAGCAGTCGGCGGACGAGGCGCATGGCGCCGACTACGGCGTGCCGGACGATGCGTCCAAATCGCTGTTCAAGAAAAACAGCCTCGACGAAATGACCGTCCGCCGCACGGAAAAGCCCATCGAAAGCGTCAAACCAGTCAAGCGCGCCAAGATCGGTGCAGGCTCCTACGAGGATCCGGCCGAAGCCGCGCGCGAAAAGAAGCGGCCAAGCAAGTCGGGACGACCGGGACGGTAGGCAGCTTGTCTAAGGCTATCTCCGTGCTATCTTTCGCTCATGACCAAGCTTGAGCAGATCGAAAAGTCCGTAGAAGCCTTGTCGAAAGACGAGCTGAAGCAGTTCGCCGCCTGGTTMGCCGAACTGCAGGCCGAGCGCTGGGATCGCCAGATCGAGGCCGACGCGTCAGCTGGAAAGCTGGACCGCTTCGCTGATGAGGCATTGGCCGAATTGAAGGCCGGCCGGACACGACCGCTTTGATTCATCACGCCAGTTCCAGATTCTGGGCGGCATACGATCTTCTTCCCAAACCCGTACGACAACTTGCCGATAGAAACTTTGCGCTGCTGCGCAAGGACCCGTATCATCCGTCTCTGCATTTGAAACCGATTGGCAGATATTGGTCCGTGCGCGTTGGTCTCCATCACCGCGCGTTGGCGATGAAGCTCGATGGTGACTTCGTTTGGTTCTGGATCGGCTCTCACGCTGAATACGACAAGCTTGTGCGTTGATACCGTACCGCTGCGGTATCCTCTCAGTGGTGCGTCTCGCCCGACAGCGGCGTCGCCAGCATCGATGGACGCGTCTCGAACGCATCGAACCAGCGCGTCAATCGCTTGCGCCCGCGAAATGATGGCAGGTCGCGGAATGCCATCCACGACAGCGCAGTCGCCAGCGCCACATGCCCGACATGCAGCGCATCGTCATCGAGCTCGCCTTCGAGCCAGTCATAGGTCTCTTCGATCTTTTCCCTGAAACCTTCTGCTAGCGCCTCATAGCGCAGATGCTCGGGTCGCCGCTGCGTCTCCCACCGCAAGGCAATGCCCGTCTGTGCCAGCCCTTGCGTCAACGCCTGCAGCCGCAGCGCCTGCCAGCGCGCCTCGCCGCTGTCTGGGATCAATTTCGGGCTGTCATGCAGCGTATCGAGATACGCGCAGATGACGTCGGAATCGAAGATCGCTCCACCATCCGAACGTAGCAGCACCGGCACCTTGCCGAGCGGGTTTTCGGCGTAGACGCGCGCATTGCGCAAGGTCGGGCTAGTCTCGTGATGGACCACTTCCAGCCGGTCGGCGATGCCGACCTCATGAGCGAAGACGAGCGCCTTGCGGGCGAAGGGCGAATGGGTCTGGTAGTAGAGGATCATCGTTTTCCCGTGCAGATCAGCGGCCGACTAGCCAGCTTTTCTAGCCCTTGGGCGGCGAGGATTGCGCTCTCATTGCGCCTCGTCGACGCAAGTTCGTTTCGCGCCAGCGCAGTTGTTTGAGGCGTTTCACTCACGTGCGGCTACGCCCATTCGAGGCCCGCCCCTATGCGATTCTTATAAAGCTCGCCTCTTCCCTCTCTCGAATTCACACGCGGTGAAGGACTATCTGTTGCTTCATCATGAAGCAGGAAAACATCGCTGCGCTGGCCGACCGTGTCGCCGATATCAGGATCCTCCGCGAGCACCACGTCTGGGCCGCCGCCGACATCCTCGGTTTTGATGACCCCGACGACCGGTCGCTGCAGTCGCGCCGAAAATTCCGCGCGCTGATGGAAGCCGACGCACTGCTCGATGCCGTGCTGCTGCTGGCCGCCAGTGCTGAACCGCCGAGATCCATCGAAAGCATCAGGAACCACGCGGGACACTGGGTGTGTTCGATGCGCTACGCCACCACAGACGGCAGTCGGGCCTGCAAGGGCGAGCATGCCGATCTGGCGGCTTCAGTCCTTGCTTCGCTGCTGATGAGCTTTCAGCAGCAACCCTTGGTTCGCCGCAGGCGAGCCACCAATTTCCTCCAGCACGATCGGGCCCACAGCCATGACCCTCACAGCCATGACCACTGAGCAGCTTCGCCACCGCGTATCGGGCGCCTTGTCCGCACTCGTCACCCCATTCAGGAATGGCGAAGTCGATCTGAAAAGCCTTGCCGCGCTGGTCGATTGGCAGATCGCCGAAGGCATCAACGGCCTTGTTCCTTGCGGCTCGACGGGCGAGGCCCCGACCTTGTCGTGGCATGAGCGCATCGCCATCATCCGCCGCTGCGTGACGGTCGCCGCCGGGCGCGTGCCGGTCATAGCAGGCACCGGCACCAACAGCACCGAATCGACTGTCGCCTTCACCGCGGCCGCACGCGATTTCGGCGCCGACGCAGCCCTCATGGTCACGCCCTATTACAACAAGCCGAGCCAAGCCGGCATCGTCAGGCATTTCGAGACCATCGCCGCCAAGGTCGACATCCCTATCTTTGTCTACAACGTGCCGGCGCGCACCGGCGTCGACCTTGCCCCCGCCACCATCGAGCGGCTGGCTGATATCCCCAACATCGTCGGCTTCAAGGATGCGACCGGCGACCTTTCCAGGGTAATGACATCAGCCCAAAAATTCGGCGACCGCTTCATCTGGCTGTCCGGCCACGACGCCACCGCCTTTGGCTTCAACACCATGGGCGGCCAAGGCACCATTTCGGTGGTTGCCAATCTGGCGCCACGTCTTTGTGTCGCCATGCACGACGCCTGCCGGCGCGGCGATCCGCACACGGCACGCGAAACCCAGAACCGCCTGCGCCCGCTCATTGCCGCGCTCGAACTCGAAACCAATCCTGTGCCGGTCAAGCATGCCCTTCACCTGATGGGCAAGATGTCACCGGATGTCCGGCTGCCGCTGGTCGAAGTCGAGCCGAATACGGCCTCGGCCATCCGCGATGCCCTGTCAGGGCTTGAAGCGCAGGCGCACCTCTCGCGTACGCTGCGCCCCGCACGCATGGCCGCCCGCGCCACGTCGACCAGCCGGCATTTATAGGATTTGAATTTCTTCGCACCTTGCCGCCGATCGAATTCTTATGGCGGGCGCATCACATCACCAAAGCAATGCTGGCCGCACGGCAATTCGCCGCGACGATCGAGAAAGGCAAACGACCATGGGCACTCTAGCTCGCGACATTCACCCCGCACTTCACAGCCACCGCTTCATGGTCGGCCGCGATCCCCAGGGGCGCTGGGTTGTCAGCGATGAACTGGGCATGGTTGGCGGCATTTTCGCCGACAAGGAATCCGCCGTCAGGTTTGCCCTGGCCGAGAGCGACCACATGCCGGGCGCCGTATTCTGCGCGCCCTGCGACGTCACGCTCAGCCTCGACCCGCTTTCCGATCTGGGTACCGTCGCTGGTCGCCACTAGGCAAGTCTGAGATGCTTCCAAAGGCCCGCTTCGGCGGGCCTTTTTTCGTGCTCTAGGTGTTTGAGATTCAGGAAGCGCAGGAAGCTGCCATTTGCAAGCCGACCTCACCTGAATATCAAGCACCTAGCGGCACCGTCAGCGCGGCCTTGACCCGATCCATCGCCACCAGCGTGCGAAAGCGCCTGATGTTGGGATTGGCGAAAAACAGCCGCCGCGTCAGCGCCTCATATTCGCCCATGCTGGCCACCGTCACGATCAGCACGAAATCCGCCTCGCCGGTGACATAGTAGCATTGCTGCACTTCGGATGCGGCGGCAAAGCTCGCCTTGGTCGCGTCAAGCAGGTCGATCCGCTCGCTCTCCACCTCGACTTCGACAATGACGGTGATCGGCCGCCCGACCTTGCCGGGATCGATCACCGCGACATTGGCCGCAATGACGCCGCTCTCCTCCATGCGCTTGATGCGCCTTTGCACCGCCGGCGCCGACAGGTTGACCGCCTCGCCAATCTCGCGCTGCGGCGTGGCGTTGTTGTGCTGCAGGATATCGAGGATCTTGAGGTCAAAGGCGTCGAGGTCGTTTCCCTGCCCGGCATGTTTCAACATCAGCGCCCCCGCGAAACAAACTTGCACCACTTGCCACTAATTAGAGCGCCTTTCTCGCCTGTCACGCAATATCAATGCGTGGAAACAGGAGCCTCGCACCATGCTAATCCTCAACCAGCACCCCGACTATCGCAAGCCGCTTGAAGCGGTCGATGCCGAAACACTCGGCGTTGCTGCCGCCGAGGCGGTCGAGCACTTCCTGTCGCACCGGCCCAATCACCGACCAACGCCGCTGCGTTCGCTGCCCGCGCTCGCCAACCAGCTTGGGCTTGGCGCCATCCATCTCAAGGACGAGGGCTACCGCCTCGGCCTCGGCAGCTTCAAGGCGCTCGGCGGCGCCTATGCCGTCATCCGCCTCGTGCTTGAAGCCGCGGAGAAAGAGCTCGGCCGCCCGGTCGACATCACCGAACTGCACAACCCCGAAGTGGCGAAAATCTCCGCCTCCATGACCTTCGGCTGCGCCACCGATGGCAATCACGGCCGCTCGGTCGCGCAAGGCGCCCAGTTGGTCGGCGCGAAATCCGTCATCTTCGTGCATGGTGGCGTCAGCGACGCGCGGATCGCGGCCATCGCCCGCTACGGTGCCGAGATCATCCGCGTCGCCGGCACCTATGACGATTCTGTCACTGAGGCCGCGCGCGTCTGCGCGCAAAACGGCTGGACCGTCGTCTCCGACACCTCCTGGCCAGGCTATGAGCGCATTCCCGGCCTGGTCATGCAGGGCTACACCGCGATCATGCGCGAAGCCCTGGAAAAGCTGCCGGTGCCGCCGACCCATGTCTTCATCCAGTCCGGTGTTGGCGGCATCGCGGCTGCTGCCTCGGCCTATCTCGCCTGCCGCTTCGGCGAAGCGCGCCCGACCTTCGTCGTGGTCGACCCGGCACGCGCGGCCTGCATCTTCGAGACAGCGCGCACCGGCAAGCCGGTCAAGCTAGCCCATGGCGAGCCGACGGTCATGGCGATGCTCGAATGCTACGAACCTTCGCTGCTCGCCTGGCGTATCCTGTCGCGCGTCGCCGACGCCTTCATAACCGTCGAGGACGAAACGGCGGTCGAAGTGATGAACCGCCTCGCCCGCCCGCTCGGCCATGATCCGGTGATTGTTGCGGGCGAAAGCGGCGGCGCCGGTCTCGCCGGCCTGCTCACCGCCGCCCGCGATCCCGAAATGCGCACGGCGATCAGCCTCGACGCCAGCTCGCGGGTTTTGCTGGTCGTCACCGAAGGCGCCACCGACCCTGACCGCTACCGCGAACTCGTCGGCCTGACGCCGGCTGATCTCATGAGCAATGCAGCAGCGATTGAAGGAAAATAGCTGTCGTTCAAGTTCTGAAATGCCCCCTCATCCGGCCGCTTCGCGGCCACCTTCTCCCCGCTGGGGAGAAAAGGCATGCGCGCCAACGTCTTAGACCTCCTCTCCCCTCGGGGAGAGGTCGACCGAGCGTAGCGAAGGTCGGGTGAGGGAGTAATGTGGCACACAGACAGCACCCGCTCCATTTCCGCCATGCTGATGTAATCTCCGCTCGATATCAGCCGCCATCCACGTCTGAGATGAGAGGGCATTTCGAGCGATGACCGTTTCTGTTCCTGTGCAAGTTCCGTCGCACTTTCCCTCCGATGCCGAGATCAAGCACATCCTCGCCGAACGTATCGATGAGCAGAGGCAGAGCCTCGGCATCGTCGTCGGCACGTTTGGTCCTGAAGGCAGGCGTATCGTCTCCCATGGCCGCTTCGGTGCCTTTTATGCCCGCCCTGTCGACGGCGACACCGTGTTCGAAATCGGCTCGATCACCAAGACCTTCACCACCCTGCTGCTCGCCGAAATGGCCGGGCGCGGCGAAGTCGGTCTGGATGACCCGGTCGCCAAATATCTGCCCGAAACGGTGACCGTACCGGAACGCGGCGGCAGGCAGATCACCCTGACCGATCTCGCGACCCACACCTCGGGACTGCCTCGCCTGCCTGGCAATCTCGAACCAGCCGACCTCGAAAATCCCTACGCCGACTACACTGTCGAGCAGCTTTACGCTTTTCTCTCCGACTACGCCCTGCCCCGCGACATCGGCAGCCAGTACGAATATTCGAACCTCGGCATGGGGCTTCTCGGCCACGCCCTGGCCCGACACGCCGACACCGACTATGGTAGCCTGCTGCACGAGCGCATCCTGGCTCCGCTCGACATGTTGTCGACCGCCGACACCGTCTACCCCGACATGAAGAACCGGCTTGCCAACGGCCATGACCAGACACTCGCGCCCGTTGCCGGCTGGGATCTGCCGACGCTCGCCGGCGCCGGTGCGCTGTTGTCGAGCGTAAACGACCAGCTGAACTATCTCGAACTGCTGCTCGGTGCGCGGCCCTCGCCGCTTCAGGCAGCACTCGCCACCACCCTGGCGACCCGGCGTCCGACCGGCGAAAACGACGAGACCGGGCTTGGCTGGGTCATCTCAGGTGTCGGGAACAGCCAACTGATCTGGCACAATGGCGGCACCGGCGGCTACCGCTCCTTCCTCGGCTTCATGCCAGCCAAAGKCATCGGCGTCGTGGCGCTTTCCAACACATCGACCGAAATCGGCGTCGACGACATCGCCCGACACCTGCTCGACCCCAGCATGCCGCTTGCCCAGCCACCGAAAGAACGTGTGGCTTTTGCCATCGACCCGGCAATTTATGACGGCTATGTCGGTGACTACCCGCTGAGCCCCGACTTCATCCTGACCATCACGCGCGAGGGCGAACACCTCTTCGCCCAGGCAACCGGCCAGCCTAAGGCACAGATTTTTCCCGAGAGCAAGACGCAATTCTTCTACACCGTCGTCAACGCCCAGATCAGCTTCGACGTCGCTCCAAGCGGCCAGGCGAAAAGCCTGACTCTGCATCAGAATGGCGCCAACATGCCCGCAATGCGGGCGGCCGATTAGCCACCCGCCCAGGCTCTGGGTAGGCGGTACCTCATTGCTTCAAGCAAGGCTCTCCTTTTAGGTGGGAACGAACAAGCAGATGCCGCCGTTTGTTCGAAAAGGAGACGTGCCATGCAGGACCCTGTTGCGACCCCCATCCGCTCCGGAAGCTGTCTTTGCCGCGGCGTGACGTTCCGCGTGAGCGGCGATCCGCTCCGGGTAGGCATCTGCCACTGCACTGACTGCAGAAAGAGCAGTGGCGCGCCATTTGCGGCCTATGCCGTGTGGCCTATCGAGGCCTTCGAGCAGGAGACCGGCTACACCAGCACCTATGCCAACCGAAGCTTTTGCACGACCTGCGGTGGCCGCGTCGCATGGCTGAGCGATGGCGAAGCCGAAGTCACGATCGGCAGCCTGGATGACGTTCCGACCGACCTTACCCCGGGGTACGAGCTCTGGGTCAAGAGGCGCGAGCATTGGCTCAGTCCACTGGCTGGAGCCGCCCAGTTCGATCAAGACAGGGTCGAGACCGAACCGCTCCCTGACGCCGCGCAGGCAGGATAATCCGCCTGCGCTGACATGGTTGTGCTTATCCCTACTCCGCAGCCAGTGCCGGACGGGGAGCGATCTCGGTGACGTTGCCGTGGTCCACGACTTCCGGTTCGTCCGCCTTTTTCTTCGGCTCGCGTCCAAAGAACAGCGCATAGCCGGCCGGCAGCACCAGGATAGTCAAGACCGTCGCAACGAGGATGCCACCCATCATGGCGTAGGCGAGCGGGCCCCAGAACACGCCGCGCGAGATCGGGATCAGCGCCAGCACAGCCGTCATCGCCGTCAAGACGATCGGCCGGAAGCGGCGTACGGCCGCCCCCACGATCGCTTCGTAGCGTTCCATGCCCGCCGCGATGTCCTGGTCGATCTGGTCGACAAGGATGATCGAGTTGCGGATGATGATGCCGAGCAGCGCGATCACGCCCAGGATCGCCACGAAGCCGAAGGGCGCGCCCGAGATCAGCAGCGCCGCCGCCGCACCGATGATGCCGAGCGGACCCGTCGCCAGCACCAGCATCGCCTTGCCGAAGTGCTGCAGCTGCACCATCAGCAAAAGCACGATGACAAGCAGCATGACCGGCGCCTTGGCGGCGATCGAAGCCTGGCTTTCGGCCGCGTCCTCGGCTCCGCCCTGGATCTCGACCTTGTAGCCGGGTGCCAGGCCGTCGCGCAGCGGCTTGAGGTCGCTATACAGCTTCATCGCCACGTCGTTGGGCTGGATGTGGTCGGGCAACGTCGCCCGAACCGTGATCGTGGGCAGACGGTCGCGGCGCCATTCAATGCCCTGCTCAATCACAGGCACCACCTTGGCCACCTGCGACAGCGGAACATAGCCGCCGAAGTCGGTCGGGATATAGACCGAGTTGACCGCCGACAGCAGATGCCTGTTGGCCTCCGGCTCGCGTGCARCGATCGACACCGTCTCCTCGCCGTCGCGGAAATCATCCAGCGGCGCGCCCTGCATCGTTGCCTGCAGCATCTGGCGGATGCGCTGCGAGGAAACGCCGAGCGCCCGCGCCCTGTCTTGATCGACCACCAGCTTCATCGCCGGCACCGGCTCAAGCCAGTCGTCGTGGATGGCGCTGAGTTCGGGCGTCGCTTCGAACTTCGCCTTCACTTCGTCGGCGATGCGCCTGACCTCGGTCCTGTCGGGGCCCATCACGCGCAGCTGCACTGGCCAGCCCGTGGGCGGCCCAAGGAACAGGCGGTCGACCTTGCCGCGGATCGACGGGAAGTCCTCGGCCAGGATGGTGCGCAGCTTGACGATCAGCCTTTCGCGCGCCGGCTCGTCATTGGCCATGATCAGGAGCTGGGCGTAGTTCGGGTTGCGCAGCTGCTGGTCGAGCGGCAGGAAGAAGCGCGGCGCGCCCTCGCCAATATAGGTGGCGATGAACTTCTTGTCTGGGTCGTCCATCATACGCGCTTCCAGCGCCTCGGCCTGCTTTTCGACCTCCTTGATGCTGGTGCCCTCGGGCAGCCACAGATCGACGAGGATTTCGGGGCGCGAGGACTGCGGGAAGAAGTTCTGCGGAATGAACTGGAAGGCAAACAGGCTGCCGAAGAACGTCACCAGCGTCATCACCAGGACGATGATGCGATGACGCACGGCCCAGCTCACCGTGGCGCGCAGCCGGCGGTAGAAGTTGGTGTCGAAGGCGTCGTGATGATTGCCGGCATGCTTGCGCTGCTTCAGGATCATGTTGCCGAGCCATGGCGTGAAGTAGACCGCCACGAACCACGAGATCACCAAGGCGATGCCGACGACGTAGAAAAGCGAACGCACATATTCGCCCGCCGTCGAAGCGGCAAAGCCGACGGGGATGAAGCCTGCCGTGGTGATCAGCGTGCCAGTCAGCATCGGAAACGCCGTCGACGAATAGGCAAAGGAAGCCGCGTCGATCTTGACCAGCCCTTCCTCGAGCTTTCGCTCCATCATCTCGACGACGATCATAGCGTCGTCGACGAGCAATCCGAGCGCGATGATCAGCGCGCCGAGCGAAATGCGCTGCAGGTCGATGCCGAACTGGTACATGACCGCGAAGGTGGCGGCGAGCACCAGCGGAATAGTGATCGCAATGACAAGGCCCGAACGCCAGCCGATCGACAGGAACGAGACGACCAGCACGATCAGCAGGGCTTCGATCAGCGCCTTCATGAACTCGCCGATGGCTTCCGTCACCACCTCGGGCTGATTGGAGATCTGCTCGACCGACACGCCATAAGGCAACGATTCCTCGAAGCGCCTGTAGGTCTCTTCGACGGCATTGCCGACGTCGGTGACCTTGAAGCCCTTGGCCATCACCACGCCGACCTGGACGCTGTCCTGGCCGTTGAAGCGGAACTTGCGCTGGTAGGGGTCTTCGAGACCAGTCGTCACCGTGGCGATATCGCCGAGACGGGTGACCTGAGTGCCGGCGCGCAGGCGCAGCTCGCGGATATCGGATGCCTTGGAGAGGTCGCCCTCGACCGAAATACGCACAGAATGCGTTCCAGTGTCGACAGCGCCAGCCGGATCGATGTTGTTTTGGCCGGCAATGGTGGCGCGCACGTCGTTCAGCGTAAGGCCGCGCTCGGCCAGCGCCTTGGAGGAGACGTCGATATAGATGCGCTGCGGCTGGTCGCCGAGGATGACGGCCTTTTCGACGCCCGGCGTCGTCAGCAGCATGTCGCGCGCCTTGATGGCGATCTTCTTGAGCTCGGGATAGCTGTAGCCCTCGCCCGATATCGAATGCAGCGTGATGAAGGTGTCGCCGAACTCGTCATTGAAGAACGGACCGATCAGGCCCTGCGGCAGCTCGCTCGAAATGTCGCCGACCTTCTTGCGCACCTGGTAGAATGCGTCCTTCACTTGGGCGGTGTCCGTATTGCCCTTGACCTGCACGGTGATGATGGCGCTGCCGGCGCGGGTATAGGACTTCACCCAGTCGAGATGAGGCGTTTCCTGCAGCTTGCGCTCGATCTTGTTGACGACCTGGTCCTGCATCTCCTCGATCGAGGCGCCCGGCCATACCGCCTGCACCACCATGACGCGGAAGGTGAAATCCGGGTCCTCGCTCTGGCCCATGCGCATCAGGCCGAGCGCGCCGGTGATGATGATCAGCCCGAACAGAAACCGCGCGATGCTCGGATGCCCGATCGCCCAACGCGACAGGTTGAAGGGCTTCTTGTCCTGGCTGGAATTGTCCATGGCCGTGGTTCCACGCTGGCGCAAGGGTGCCGTCATCCGGCACAGCTGATGCGCAGGTTCAATGTTCTGTGGCGTCCGCGGCCCCATCGGCCGCGCGGCACCTAGCGGGATCTGTCTTCAGCGAACCGTGGCGGTGGTTTCGTTCGCCGCCGCTCGCTGTTCGGCAGTCGGCAGCTTGACCTTCAGGTTTTCGGTCATGAACTGGGTGCCGGCCGCCACCACGATATCGCCCGGCTTCAGTCCGTCGGCGACCTCAACGCCATCGTCGGCGAAGCTCGCGACCTTGATGTCGCGCGCATGCACGGTTTGCTGGTCGTTGTTGACCACCCACACGATCTGCTTGCCGTCCTGCTTGGCGAGCGCGCTTAGCGGGATGGACACGAATTCCTTGCCATTGTTGACCGACGCCGAGATCTTCGCGGTCATGCCAAGCAGCACACGTGCGTCGTCAGGCAGGCTGACGCGCACCGAAAACGTCCGCGACTGCTGGTCGGCGCTGCCGGCGACCTCGCGCACCGTGCCGTCGAGCGTGAGCTTGTCGTCCGACCAGAAGCTGACCCTGACCGCCTTGCCTGGCGCGAACTGGGCGATCTCCAGTTCGGGCACAGCGATCTGCACTTCCTTTTCGCCGTCCACCGCGACACTGACCACCGGCGTGCCGGCGCCGACAACCTGGCCGGTGTCGGCGTTGACAGCGGTCACGATGCCGTTCTGGTCGGCGCGAAGCTCGGCATAACCGACCTGGTTCTTGGCCTGCTTCAGCGACGAAGCTGCCGCATCGCGCAGCGACATCGCCTGCTTGTAGCTCAGTGCAGCCTGCTCGCGCTGGGCTTCGGAGGCGAACTTCTTGGCAAACAGCTGTTCGGCGCGCTGGTCGACAAGCTGGGCTGTCTCGACCTGCTTTTGTGCTGCTTCGAGATTGGCCGCCGCACTGCTTACCCCAAGCTGGAAATCTGTCGGGTCGATGCGGGCCAGAAGGTCGCCCGTTTTCACCTTGTCGCCGATATTGACGGCGCGTTCGGTCATCTTGCCTGCAACGCGGAAGCCGAGATTCATCTCGGTGCGCGCCTTCACCCCGCCCGAATAGTCGAGTTCGCGGGTCGTGCCGGCGCTGGCGATCTCCACCACCTTGACGGGGCGTATCGCCGCCACCGTCTCGGTCTTGGCTTCGGAGCAAGCGGCAACGCCAATGCCGATCAGCGACACAAGTGCCAGGCTGGCGAGAGGGCGCAGTTTCGCATTGAAGGTTTTGAACGAATTCATCGTTCGCACTCCTGGTTGTTGTCTGTTGATCTGGATGCCGGCCCGTCAGCCGCTTTGCTATTTCAGCGCCCTGAGGGCGTATTCCGTCAGTTCCTCGAAGGTCGCGCGGTTCGGCTTGTTGACGCACTGCGACACCATCTGGGGATGGCACAGGGTCACCGTTGCAGCACCGAAGCAGCGCGCGGCGATCTGCGGATCCTGCTTGGAGAATTCGCCCGAGGCGATGCCCTCCGCGATGACTTCCGCGATCAGGTCGTRCAGCCGGTCGATGTGTTTTTCGATAACGTGCCAGTCGCGCTCCAGCGCGACGATGACCATTTCATGCACCTTTTCCTGGTCGAGCATGGTCTCGACGGTCAGCTTGTGCTGGGCGTAGATGAAGCCGCGCAGGCGCTCGGTGGCACTGCCTTCGGCGCGCAAGATCTGGCAGGCCATCTGGTAGACAGCGCCAAGCATGCGGCCACAGATCGCCTGGTGGATTTCGACCTTGGAGGCGAAGAAGCGATAAATATTGGCCGGCGACATGCCGAGGTCGCGGGCGATGTCGGCGACATTGGTCTTGGTGTAGCCGTAGTGCCTGAACAGCCGCTCGGCCGAATCTAGGATGCGCCCGACAGTCTCCTGTCGCGCCAGATCCACGGGGCTATCAGCAACGTCGTTCATATCCAGGTCGCTCGATTTTACGACTGACGAATTTCTAATTTCGTCAGTCGTAAACCGTAAATCGTCCGTCGTCAATCCGCTGCACTGCAAAAACTGACACATGCTGCCACAGGCCGGGCTTGCCGCCGGCCTATTTCACCCCGGCGCGCTGGTATTCGATGCTGCGCTCGCTGGCGATGCGATCCTCCAGCACCTCGCTGGAATAGCCGAACGCAGACAGCGCCCTGCCCGCCAGTTGCAGCCCGGCCTCGATCGCATCCGGGATCACAAATTCGGCGCCGGCATCGTAGAGTTCGCGGGCATGTTCGGCGTCGCGCGCCCGCGCCAGCACCGGTATGTCACCACGCAACTGCCGCGCTGCCTTGACCATCGCCGCGGCGTCCTTCGGATCGTCGACGGTGACAATGAGCATGCGAGCGCCGGCGAGGCCCGCATGGCTGAGTATCTCCGGACGCGCACCGTCGCCGAGATAGACCTTGCGCCCGGCCTTGCGCTCGCGAACGACGATCTCGGGATTGCGCTCCAGCGCAACGATATCGGCCTCTTCGGCATCGAGGATGCGCGCGATCGTCCGTCCGACCCGGCCAAAACCGGCGATCACGACATGGCCGCCAAGGTCGGGATAGGATTCAGCCACAGTGTCGTCGACCGTCTTGTCCTCGTAGCGGGCGGCCAGCGCACGCCCCATCCGCGCCATCATGGGAGTCGTCAGCATCGACAAGCCGGCAATGCCAGCCACCAATGTCGCGGTGGCAGCGTCGAACACCGCGCTGGCCGTCGCCGTGGTCACCACCACGAAGGCGAATTCGCTCGCCGGCGCGAGCAGAAACGCTGTCTCGATGGCCTGCGCGGGTTTCACTCCGAAGGAGCGCAACGCGAAGGCCGCGATCGCCGCCTTGGCACCGAGCAGCAAAGCCATCCCACCCAGCACGATCGGCAAGGAACCCCAGATCGTGGCAAGGTCGAGATTGAGGCCGACCGTCATGAAGAACAGGCCGAGCAGCAACCCTTTGAAGGGCTCCAGGTCGACTTCGGCTTGATGCTTGAACTCTGTCTCGCCGAGCAGCAGGCCGGCCAGGAACGCGCCGAGCGCCATGGAAAGCCCCGCAGCAGCGGTCAGCACCGCGCCGCCAACGATCACCAGCAGCGTCAATCCCATCAGGAAGTCGCGGCCACCGGCGCGCGCGGCGAGGCGGAAGGCATCTTTCAGCACGAAACGCCCAAACAGCAGGATGAACGCAACAGCGATGCCGCCCTGGACCAGCGCCTCCAGCAAAGCCGGAAAAAGCTTCGCTTCCGGCCCCTGCGCCAGAAAGCCGATCAGAATGAGGATCGGCGCCACCAGCATGTCTTGAAACAGCAGCACCGCAAGCGCCGCGCGCCCGACCGGCCCCGTCGCCCGCTTCTCCTCGATCAGCGTCTGCATGACCACGGCCGTCGACGACAGCGCCAGTGCCAGTCCGACCGCCAGCGCAACATGATGCTCCACACCCATCAGCATGACGGCCAACGTGATGGCGAACACACTGGTAATCGCCTGCAGGCCGCCCGCCCCGAACACCAGCCCGAACAGCGACCTCAACTTTTCAAAAGACAGCTCGGTGCCGAGCAGGAACAGCAAAAACAGCACGCCGAACTCCGCAAAGGGCTCCGCCACCTTCGGGTCCGAAAAGGTCAGGTGAGCAAGCAGCGGCCAGTACTGCGCCAGGGCCCCTATGCCGAAGGGCCCAAGCAAGACCCCCGCAAGCAGGAAAGCCAGAACGCCTGGAACGCGCAATAGCCTGAGCACCGGTGCCAGCACGCCTGCTGCGAACAGGAACACCAGGGCGTCGTTGAGCCAGGCTCCGTGGAGAATTCCGCCCATAAAGGCTCCTTGGCAGGCAGCGCCTTGTGCTCACATGTCGAGGTCRGCTGCGCCAGCGTCGATGGCACCGGCGTGATATAGAGCACGACAACGAAAGTTGGGAACCGCTTTTCGGACAAGATGACGCTCGAACAAAAAGTTGGAGCCGTTCCATCGTGGTCCTCTCAGCAGCGGTAGCGGGAAAAACTGGGCGCCCTACGCGAACGCAAAAACCGTACTCGGCTTTTTCGCCACGGCATTGCCAGAGCCGACATCCGCCACCGCGTATTCGGCCACCAGCCGTAGCCGCGTTTGCGGCAGGTGCGCCCGTCCGGGATCGCCGACCAGCACCTCGATGCCTGCGGCCACACAACGATCGAGGAAAGCCGTTACGCGTTCGCCAAGATCAGGGGCGTAAAACAGGTCGCCGACCAAAACGATGTCGACCTCGGGCGGCGGCCCGCCCGTCAGGTCGTCGCCAACCGCCGTCACGGCCACGCCATTCAGCGCCGCATTGAGCCCGATCGCAGCAATGCCGTTGCTGTCGATCTCCGCCGCAAGCACCGAACGCGCGCCGGCCTTGGCAGCAGCGATGCCGACAAGCCCGGAACCGGCACCGAGATCGAGAACGCGCCGTCCCTTCACCATCTCTGGCCGGTCGAGAATGTGGCGTGCGAGCACGAGCCCCCCTGCCCATTGATAGGCCCAGTAGGGCGCCGACGGGTCGTTACCCTCCTCGTCGTTGCTGTCATTCCCGGCAAGCCGCCACAATCCACTCGCCGGATGGGCGGTATAGAGCCTGATCTCCGGCAGCGAAAGAACCGGCGCCACCAACAGGTTGGCCGCGATGAACGCCGCCGAATCCGGGCGCGAGTTAGGCATTGGATCTTGAACGTTCAAACTTGGTTCTCATGCCGCGGCCCCTGGCAGCACAATGGCCGACTTCGCGCCTCGCGCAAGCCCGCGTCGGCGTGACATTGAACATCCAGAGCAAACGATGATTGATTTTGACGGGGTAGAAGCAGGAGGCTGGCAAAAGACTAAGATAGGCTTCCACCCCGCATTGAGAAATGAAGTCAGCCCATCTTGGCCAAGATCTTGCCCATGTCTACGGCGTCGAACGCTTTGAGTGTCTGTGTTTTGATATTGCCAAGCGATGAAATGGACAAGCTGAGTGCGGTGGCCGTCAGGTCATCGGGCGCTTCGACTATGGCCACCACGTCATGCTTGCCGAGTGTCCACAGCAGAGTATGGACCTTGGCGCCACCCTTTTCGGCCATCGCTCTGAATGCATCGGCTCGCTTGGTCGTCTCCCGTACGGACTTAACGCCTTGATCGGTGAAATTCGTCAGAAAAACATAATATGCCATGCTGACCTCCCTCGATTGAGGAGGCGTGCGGGCGCATCAGGCGTTGCCGCCGTTTCTCCCGCCGGCACCCTAGCACGGATCGCCATGATTTGATGCAGGCGGGGGCATAGGTCTTAGGAGCTAGCAACGCCCTAAGTCTTGGCATCAGGACTTGAGCACGCCCGACTTCTTCGCCACCCAGGTGGCGATGTAGTCCATCAAGGCAGGCGACAGGCAGTCATAAGGCTCAAGGCCAAGTTCGCGCAGCCGGGCGCGCACGCCGTCCATCGCGGAGGGATCGACACCAGCCTCGATGATCGACGACACGAAAGCGGCAAAGCCGGGTTCCGCCCAGCCCGCTTCCTGGAAGCGCTCGGGATGAATGAAGTCGAGGCCCTTGAAAGCATGGTCGCGCTCGACCGGGCCATACATGTGCACGCCGCACCCCTTGCAGGCATGGCGCAGAATGAGAGCAGAAGGATCGACCACGGCAAGCTTGTCGCCGTTTTCCAGCACCGTGACGTTTTCGTGCGCTGTGACGGCCACGACCGAAAACTTGGCACCCGCTGGCTTCCAGCACTTGGTGCAGCCGCAGGCATGGTTGTGCGCGACCTGCCCCTTGATCGCCACTTTCACCGGCCTGTCGGTGCAGGCGCAGACCAGCGTGCCGCCGGTGAAACTGGCGCTGCCGGGCTTGACCCCGCCGTCGAGCGCCGGATGTATCGATACTGAAGCCATGTCCTGTTCCTCCCTGATTTCGCGCCCACTTGGCAGCTTCAAACGGTATGCAACAAAGAACTCTGTTCGGCTGGTCCCATACGATACACCCAAGGCGCTGTGCGTCCACTGTGGACGCGGACCTCACCCGACGTCGATCTTCCACCAGTTCGGACAGCCATCTTCGAACGAGTGCGACAGCGGGCGCAATTCCGCATCGTCCCCGGCATCGAAGCTTCCGGTCACCAGTGCGACGGTTGGCGCATCGTCGATCGCCCCCAGCGTGCTGCCGCAGCGCGGACAAAACGAACGGCTCGAATAATCCGACGAGCGATAGAGTGCCGGCGCTCCGCCTTCGCCAACCCATTCGACCGCGTCCCTTGGGAACTCGACCCAGCACAGCGTCGGAGCACCCGAGTGCCTCTGGCAATATGTGCACGAGCAACTGTGGGGATTGGCCGGCACACCCGTTGCCCTGAACCTGATGCTGCCGCACAGGCATCCGCCGAGATATTGCTTGGTTTCCATGCCAACCTTCCACTTTTGCCGCAGATTCATCGCAGAATCGTTGCGAAAACCGCCTTGAACACAGCCGCCATTGAGCTTATCTCGAAGCCGTCATCAATTCCTACAGGATGTGTGCAGCAATGGATTTCTACCCGACAGCAACGTCAAACCGTTTTGCCATCGGGGATATCCATGCCTGCTTTCATTTCACTTTCCAATCTCACCTGGTCCACGCCTGACGGCCGGACGCTTTTTTCCGGTCTCGACATCAGCTTCGACACAGGCCGCACCGGTCTTGTCGGGCGCAACGGCATCGGCAAGTCGACACTTCTCAAGCTGATCTCGGGCAACCTGCCACAGCAAGGCGGCACCCTATCGGTCAGCGGCAGCGTGGACTTCCTGCGCCAATCGGTCCAGCCTGCCGCCAATGAAACGGTTGCCGACCTGTTCGGTGTCAGCGACGCTCTGGCGCTGCTGCGCCGCGCCGAAGCCGGCCAGGCCGATCTCGATGATCTCGCCATAGCCGACTGGACGCTGGAAACGCGCATCGCGTCCGCCCTCGCCCGGCTCGGCCTCGATTTGCCTGCCGGAGTGCTGTTGGCCACGCTTTCAGGTGGGCAGCGCACCCGTGCTGCGCTTGCCGCGTTGATCTTCAGCGAACCCGATTTCATCCTGCTCGACGAACCGACAAACAATCTCGACCGCGAAGGCCGTGCCGCGGTGGTTGAGCTGTTGGCCAACTGGCGCGCCGGTGCGATCGTCGTCAGCCACGACCGCGAACTGCTCGACACTATGGACGCCATCGTCGAGCTGACCTCGCTGGGCGCCACGCGTTATGGCGGCAACTGGAGCCATTACCACGAGCGCAAGGCGGTGGCACTCGCCGCCGCCCGCCACTATCTGGCTGACGCCGAGCGGCGTGTCACCGACGCCGCGCGCAGTGCCCAGGCCACCGCCGAGCGCAAGGCGCGCAAGGACGGCGCGGGTCACAGGAAACGCGCCAAAGGCGACATGCCGCGCATCCTGCTCGATGGACAGAAGAACCGCAGCGAAAACACGTCAGGCGAAAATGCACGTCTTGCCGAACGCAGGCGCGCACAGGCCGCCGACGATGCCGCTTCCGCCCGCGCGCGGCTGGAAATCCTCGAGCCATTCACGGTCGTCCTGCCCTCAACCGGGCTTCCGGCCAGCAAGCTCGTTTTGCGCATCGACCAGGTGAGCGCTGGCTACCTCAAGGGCCGTCCGATCATCGAGGATCTGTCGTTCGCCATATCGGGCCCGGAGCGCGTCGCTGTCACCGGCGCCAACGGCTCGGGCAAGACCACCTTGCTCGCCATGATTGCGGGGCAATTGTTGCCATGGTCGGGCAGCGTGCGCGTCATGACCGACTTCGCCATGCTGGATCAGCAGGTCACCTTGCTCGATCCCTCGGCTTCGATCCGCGACAATTTCCGCCGCATCAATCCCGGTGCCGGCGAAAATGCCTGCCGCGCGGCCCTTGCGCGTTTCATGTTTCGCGCCGATGCCGCCTTGCAGATCGTCTCAAGCCTGAGTGGCGGCCAGCTGCTGCGCGCCGGGCTCGCCTGCGTTCTGGGCGGCACGAAGCCGCCGCCGCTGCTCATCCTCGATGAACCCACCAACCATCTCGACATCGATTCCATCGAGACCGTCGAGGCGGGATTGCTGGCCTATGACGGCGCACTTCTGGTGGTCAGCCACGACGAAGCGTTCCTGCAAGGCATCGGCATCACGCGCAGGCTGGAATTGTCGTCGCACTGACTTCCGTCAGGACAGCGCCATCTCCACCACCACCTCGGCGTGGATCGCGGTCGTGTCGTACAGCGGCACAGCGCTATCTTCGGGCCCGACCAAAAGCATGATCTCGGTGCAGCCCAAAATGACCGCCTCGGCACCACGCGCGACGAGGCGCGCGATCACCTCACGATAGGCTTTCCGCGACGACGCTTCGATGCGCCCCTGCACCAGCTCCTGATAGATGATACGGTGCACCACCGCCCGGTCGTCGGCTTCGGGCACCAGCACGTCCAGCCCATGCTGTGCGACTAGCCGGCCTTTGTAGAAATCCTGTTCCATGGTGAAGGCGGTACCCAAAAGGCCTACGCGGCGCAGGCCCGCCGCGCGTATCTTCTCGGCAGTGGGGTCAGCGATGTGCAGCAATCGAATGCCGATCGCCGCCTGCACCTCATCGGCCATGCGGTGCATGGTGTTGGAGCAGATGACGACGAAATCCGCGCCGCCGCGCTCCAGGCGCCGCGTGGCGTCGATCATCTCGACCGTCGCCTCTTGCCAGCGGTCGGCACTTTGCAGCGCCTCGATCTCGGCGAAGTCGAACGACCACATCAACAGCCGCGCCGAATGCAGCCCGCCAAGCCGCTCGCGCACCTGTTCGTTGATGATCCTGTAATATTCGGCCGAGGTTTCCCAGCTCAGGCCGCCCAACAGACCAATCACCTTCTGCGCCATGTCAGGCCTCCTCCGCCGGTTCGATGCGACACCCCGCTCTATCCCGCTCGACCTCGAGGCCGCAAGGGAGCGGCTACCCGGCCGGCCCAAGCGTCCGCTCGATCTCGGCCAGGATCCATTCGCGAAACACCTTGATCTTGGGAACATTGCGACGCTCCTCGGGATAGACCAGCCAGAAGCCGGAGCCGTCGGAGCCGACATGGTCGAACGGCTGGATCAGGGCGCCACTGGCAAGCTCTTGCTTGTAGAAGACCGGTGTCAGCATCGCCACGCCACGGCCGCCAATCGCCGCGATCGCCTCATAGGCCTGCGAGCCCATCTTCGGCGCCTGGCGCATAGGCAGCGCATCCGTCGGCCACCCCGCTCCTTCGAACCAGGCACGCCACCAGATGTCGCCGGGGTCGATCTGCGGCAGCTTGAGCAAATCCGCCGGTTCCTTGACGCCACGCCCCTTCTTGCCACAGCGCTCGGCCCGCTCCAGACATGGCTTACACTGTTGATGACAAGCAGCGGCCGAAGCGGGCGCCGGGCCCAATTCGACCCACGCTACGTGTCCGATCACCTCAACCGCGACCTGGGCTATCTCGACGGCAAGGAGCCGCATGGGTCGGTCAAATAGGCCCAGCCGTCGCGCGCTTTGCTGTAGCGCTCCCTTGACGCCCTCGCACGAACAGTGATCTTTGGCGAAGGGCCCTGGCGGAGAGGTGAGCATGTCTTTTTTAATTCCCAGTATGGCGGCGGGACGGGTCGCATCCATATTTCTACCCACCCTTTTTCTGTCGAATGTTGCGTTCGCCCAGGACGCCTCGGATCTGGCAAAGAAGCTGTCCAATCCGATCGCTTCAATGATCAGCGTGCCGTTCCAGTTCAACTACGACAGCGGCTATGGTCCGAACGACGGCGACAAGGCCTATGTCAACATCCAGCCCGTCATCCCGTTTTCGCTGAATGACAACTGGGAAATCATTTCGAGGACGATCCTGCCGGTCGCCTGGCAGAACGACATCGCCGGAGATTCGGGCAGCCAGTTCGGCCTCGGCGACACCACCCAGAGCTTGTTCTTCTCGCCGAAGGTGCCCGGACCAAACGGCGTCATCTGGGGCGTTGGCCCGGTCTTTCTGGTTCCCACCGCGACGGACGACCTGCTCGGCGGCGAGAAATGGGGCGCGGGCCCGACTGGCGTGGCACTCAAGCAGGAAGGCCCCTGGACCGTAGGCATCCTCGCCAACCACATCTGGTCCTTCGCCGGCGACGACGACCGCAGCAACATCAGTTCGACTTTCCTGCAGCCCTTCGTTTCCTACACCACCAAGGATGCCTGGACATTCGCGCTGAACACCGAGAGCACCTACAATTGGGAGGCCTCGGAGTGGTCGGTGCCGGTCAATTTCACTGTCTCCAAGCTCATCGTGCTCGACAAGCAGCCGATCAGCCTGATGGCGGGCGTGCGCTATTGGGCCGAGACCCCGGACACCGGGCCCGACGGTTTTGGCTTCCGCACGGCTGTGACGTTCCTGTTTCCGAAGCGATAGCGTTGCAAGCAACATGAAAAAGAGCGCAGCGACCGAGGGCTCCCCGTCCCAGCTGATCGACGCCAGGATCAAGGAACTGGACGACTGGCGGGGCAAGACGCTCTCCCATGTCCGCGCACTCATCAAGCAGGCGGACGACGAAGTGGTCGAGGAGTGGAAGTGGAGCGGCGTTCCGGTGTGGTCTCACGATGGAATAATCTGCACCGGCGAGACCTACAAGAGCGCCGTGAAGCTGACATTCGCCAAGGGCGCCTCGCTCGAGGACCCTTCAGGCCTGTTCAACGCCAGCCTTGAAGGCAACACCAGGCGCGCGATAGACATCCACGAGGGCGCTGAAGTGGACGAAGATGCCTTCAAGGCGCTGATAAGTTCAGCCGTGGCCCTGAACAAGTCCAAAGCCCGATGATCTGACGCGGCCCCTAAAAGCGACATAATCAGGCGAATACCAGGGCGACGCGGTCTTACCATCCTGCGCGAAAGCGCCAGCCTGGCTTGTCGGCACGACGGGCGCCTGCGAACCACTTGCCACACGCTAAGCCAGAATATATAAAACATATACGAATCGTATATTCAGGAGCGCTCAGTGGGTATCGTCAATATCGAAGATGAGCTGCATGAGCAGCTGCGCCGGGCGAGCAAGGCGTCCTATCGATCGATCAACGCCCAGGCGGCGTTCTGGATCAAGATCGGCATGCTCTGCGAGCTGAACCCGGGCCTCACCTTCCAAGAGCTTGTGGCACGTGAGCTGAAGCAGGCGGGCGTCGACGCACCTGATCTCGCAGCTGCGGCGGCATGACGAAGACGCCGCCCGAAGTTGAGCTGCTGGCGGAGTCTGGGCGTCTGCTCGCGTCGGTGTTCGCGCATCTGGATGGACAACCGCTCGCCGGATTGAGCACCTTGCAGGTCAACGACCTCGTCGAGGCATTCATCGTCGATCAGCTCGACGCGCGGCCCGCCAGCAAGGGCCAGTATGGCTATGGCTTCGTACTGAACAGTTCGAGGAACGAGGTTGTCTGCCACGGCGTGCCGTCGAAGGATGAGGTTTTGCAGGACGGCGATATCGTCAATTTTGACATCACGCTCGAGAAGCAGGGCTATATCGCGGATTCCAGCAAAACATTCCTCGTCGGAAATGTGGAGCCCATGGCGAGGCGGCTCGTTCGCGCCACCTATGAAGCCATGTGGAAGGGCATCCGTGCAGTGCGCCCAGGCGCCAAGCTTGGCGACATCGGCTTCGCCATTGCGTCGCACGCAAAGCAGAACGGTTATTCGGTCGTGCGGGAATACTGCGGCCATGGCATCGGACGCGAGATGCACGAAGCACCGCAAGTGCTACATTACGGAAAGCCAGGCACCGGCCTTGCGCTGCGAGAGGGCATGGTCTTCACCATCGAGCCCATGCTGAACCAGGGGCGCAGGACTGTTCGGACTGAGGATGACGGATGGACCGTTGTCACAGTGGACAAGAAGCTCTCCGCACAGTTCGAGCACACGGTTGCGGTCACTCATGACGGCGTCCGCGTGCTGACGTTGCGCCCGGACGAAGCACGGTTCGCCGCCACGATGCGCGCCGTAGACGTGTAGATACGTTGAGCTCACCACCCTTAGCGAACCCCTAGCAAGAGCAAGATCACGGCACCGTTCTCATGCGCCTCGTCAAACAAATGCACAAATTGATTTAACCGTGATTTCTACTTGTATCGCGATCCGGGTGACCCGTAAAAATTTTCTGATTTACATTGCAATCGGAAGATGATCCTATTTCACTCAAGTCGCCAAGTCCATCGCCCGACTTCTGATCTTTTACCCGAGCGGTCCATGTCGATTTCAGACGCGATATACCGTCCCTTCGAAACGCTGATCCAACCGCTAGACATTCCCTACCGGCCGCTGCCCACAAGGGGACCGATCTCCGTTCTCTTGCACTTCATCTCGATGTTTCGCGGTGTTCTGGTCACCCTGGCACTCTCCTCCATGGCGGTCGAGGCCATCAATCTGACGATAGTCTGGGGGCTTGCGGTCATCGTCGACGGTGTGACGGCACAGGGTGCGCTTGCTTTCCTGCAAAGCGAATGGCCGCTGCTTGCTTTCCTCGGCCTCCTGATCTTTCCGGGCATGCCGATCGCCTCGTTTCTCACCAACACCCTCACGTCCCATACGCTCGGTGTGGGCATGCCAGCCGCTGTCCAATGGCAGGGTCACAAGGCGGTGGAGCATCAGGACCTGGCTTTTTTTCATGATCTTTTTGCCGGACAGGTCGCCTCGCGCCTGTCGCAGGTGGCGTCCGCGGTCCAGCAGCAGATCATCGCCGCATTCCAATTGATGCCGCGCTTTCTGCTGCAATTGGTCGGCTCCCTCATCGTGCTCAGCGCGTTGTCCTGGCAACTCGCTCTGCCGGTCCTCGTCTGGATCATGCTCAACGTGGCACTCGCCGTCAGGCTGGCACCGATCTTTGCCGAACGCTCGCGCCGCACGGCCAAGCAGCGTAGCCTCGTCGCCGGTGCCATCACCGATCTTTACAGCAACATGCATATGGTCAAGCAGTTTGCGGCCGAAGACAGCGAGGCGGGTGCCATCCGCCGCATCCTTCAGAAGGCCATTCACACCCAGCACCAAGAACAACGCATCTACCGGACGTCGGAACTGATCGTTGTTGTGCTCAACATGGCGCTCTGGCTGGCGATACTTTCGATCGGTTTCTCGGGCCTCGTCGATGGCTTTCTCACGGTCGGGGAGTTCGTCGCGGCGGTCTACATCCTTAACCGGCTGTCCGCGCACACCTTCACTTTCTTGCAGATGGGCCAGCAGATCTTCCAGGCGATAGGCACCATAAAAGACGCGATGCCGGTTATGACGACGCCGCCCACCATCACCGACCAGCCCGACGCTGCTGAACTGACAGCCAGCCGTGGGGAAATCCGTTTTGACAATGTTAGCTTCGCATACAAGTCCGGCCGACCGGTGATCGACGGGCTGTCTTTGACGGTCCTACCAGGCGAGAAGGTTGGCCTGGTAGGCCTCTCCGGAGCCGGCAAGATAACGCTGGTTAACCTGCTGCTGCGGTTCTACGACATACGGGACGGCGCGATCTTGATCGACGGGCAAGACATACGCGCGGTCACGCAGCCAAGCCTTCGCCGCAGGATCGGGGTCATCGCGCAGGATGTCGCGCTGCTGCACCGTTCGGTCGGCGACAATATCCGCTACGGCCGACCAGAGGCGACGCAGGATGAGATTGAACAGGTGGCAAAAGCGGCAAAAGGGCCGATACGTTCATTGCCGATCTAGCGGACGGCGAAGGCCGCAAGGGCTATGACGCATTCGTCGGCGACCGTGGCATCAAGCTCTCGGGCGGCCAGCGCCAGCGTATCGCCATCGGGCGCGTCTTGTTGAAGGACGCTCCGATACTGGTACTGGACGAGGCGACCTCCGCCCTCGACAGCGAATCCGAGGCTGCCATTCATGAAAATCTCAACCTGGTAATGGAGGGAAAGACCATGATTGCCATCGCGCATCGCCTGTCAACCATTGCGAGTATGGACCGGATCGTCGTGCTCGATCAAGGGCGCATCGTGGAAGAAGGCACGCCCGCCGAACTGGTCGAACGGGACGGCCTGTTTGCCCGTCTGTGGAAACGCCAGACCGGAGGCTTCATTCCTGAAGAGATCAGCTAATCTATGCCTCGATGCGCCAAATGCGTGATTTCAAGCCCGCTTTGACAGGGCTTCGCGTAATTTGCCGCCTAACACAGATTGCCTCCTCCACCGCGCAACGGCCCCGTGGATAAATCCGCCGCACCTTTTCTCCCAATCCATTGAACTGCCTGATTTTTCAAAAAAACTTGGCGCCGATTTCTCCACGCCCGAAGAACCACGCTTATACTTCTCCGCACTGCCCTCGAGGGAACCGGATGCGCACCGGGTATTCGAAGGAGGGCGGCGGCGACCTCCCGCCACGGCTACGGTAGCCATGGCTCCGAGGGCTCGACGACAGGCCGGCGTGGCCGGTTCGGAACCTCGGTTCCGCAACCGAACCATGCGGAGAAGCCGCGGCGATTGTCCATGGAATGTACATGGAGCGGCGCTGTGACCGGCCAATTTCGGGACAGACGCCGGACGGACGGTCGGTGGGCCGCAAAAATCCCACCCTTGACGAGCGATCCACCGGCCGCCAGTCTTCCCCAGACATGATCCGGCCTCTTGCGAGGCGCGGTGCCACAAAAGCGCGCCCGCATCGCTCAAAAACGCCCGGCCGGCCCGAACGCTCACCCTCAACCCAGCCAGATGGAGCCATTCATGCACCCGACCGGCGAAGAACCCCTGCCCCCTTATGTGATGATGGAGATCGAGGAACTCCTCGGCAGCCTGCCCGAAAAACTCGCCACGCTGTTTTGGCCAAGACCCTGGCCCAAAGACGAGATGATGGTGATGACCCGCCTCATCGCCACGGAAACGGGCGTTGCCGGCACCTGCAACGATCCTGTTTGCCGCCGTTCTGCGCTGTGCCGGGCGCAGGCGATCGGCAAGGACGGTCCGCCATGCGGCGCATCCTGGGTCCGATGAAGCGTTGACCCGGCTCCAAGGCGGCTTTGAAGGGCTCGCGCTCGCATGGATGCTAGCCGAGCGTACAGACGCGGTAGTCCGCGACAGCCTAGCCGCCAAAGTACCGCAGCACGGCAATCGAAAGAAAGGCAAGCCGTCCCGACCCGCAAGAAAGCGGTAACCTTGCTACGGGGAAATATCCTCGATTGCTGCAACGAGAACCTCCCGGCATCTTGTGCCAGGAGGGTTGTCAGATGGTTTTAGCACGGCCCTTGGTCGGCGACGCGAAAGCCGGCAGATTCCGCCTCGCAGGCATTGGGGAACGTGCGCAACGAGCCGCCGCGCTGGCCGCAGACCGGCCGGTATTCCCTGGTGCAGAATTGCTGGTTGCCACCGCCGCCACCATTCCAGCCACCACCGCTACCGCCACCGCCATTCCAGCCACCGCCGCCACCGCTACCGCCGCCATTCCAGCCGCCGCCACCGCCGTTCCAGCCACCGCCACTGCCACCGCTGCTGCCACGGCACTCGCCGCCACGGACGATGCGGAAGCCGGCAGCTTCGGCCGTGCAGGAGTTGGCAAAGGTCTGGCGCTCATTGCCGCGCTGCGCGCAGACCGGGTCATATTCGCGCGTGCAGAATTGCGGGCCAGGGCCAGGACGTGGCGGGAGTGGCCTTGGTCCGGGGCCCTCATCCACCACCACGCAGGATGCGAGCATCAGCGACAGCAACGAGGCGACAGTTGCTTTTCGTGCAAAGGTCTTTGCCGAAAACGTCATGGAAATATTCCCTCTTGTTCCCGCCCCTCGCGGGAATTGTTTCAGCCCCTGCCCCGATCCTGGCGATTCTGTCAACGATATCAACCCGCGCTCGACCTGCCCCTGGGGACGCGGCAATCTGGCCAATGGCGGTGTTTAGGAATGCCGTATATGAGTGCGACGCTGCGAAGTGTCGCCGCGATCATCTTGCAACCTTCACGTTTCCGTGTCATATAAGTCTCAGTTCGGGCGTTTGCTGACCCGGAGACTGGAACGTTTTGCACGACCCTTTCCCCGATACTGTGAATCTCTGACGACCCCGTGACTCGGCGGGGGGTTTAATCGTGCGCAAATGCATGACCGCCAAGCAAAACCACCGACTTGCCGCCGACGCCAGGCGGATGGCAGGTCCAGACCACTGAACGGGTGAAGGAGTTCTCCCAATGACCCAGACCGGTACCGTAAAGTTCTTCAACGCAACCAAAGGCTTCGGCTTCATCACGCCGGATGGTGGCGCCAAGGACGTTTTCGTCCACATCTCCGCTATCGAGGCTTCGGGCCTGCGCACGCTCGTCGACGGCCAGAAGGTCAGCTTCGACGTCGAGCCCGACCGTATGGGTAAAGGCCCCAAGGCGGTCAACCTCCGCGCGGGCTAAGTCTCGCCTGTTTGAATTGATTGACTGAGGGCGCGATGGGCAACCGTCGCGCCCTTTGTTTTTGAGGCCACGTTCGGCGCTATCGCCCCGGCTTGATCGGCGACAAGTCCCGCGGGCCGTTCGGTTCGATCCGCATGCCAGGACATTGAACCCCGAAACGTTCCCACAGGCCAAGAAAACCCGGCATTTCCGGGGCAAACGATACTGCTTTTGGACGGTAGCGGGCGCGAAACTTTTGCTTGCCGATCACCCAAAAATGAACGACAAATTTCTACTTCGGGCATTTGCCGGCCCGAAGACTGGAATTGATGGGATCAGAGGAGTTCCCCATGCCGCAGACCGGCACCGTCAAGTTCTTCAATCATGCCAAAGGCTTCGGCTTCATCACGCCGGACGACGGGGCGAAGGATGTCTTCGTCCACATCTCGGCCGTGCAGGCGTCGGGCCTTCCCGGTCTTGAGGATGGGCAGAAGGTTTCTTTCGACACCGAGCCGGACAAGCGCGGCAAGGGTCCCAAGGCGGTCAACCTGACCGTCGGCTGAGCCCAGTAAAACGGTCGGAGTTCATGCCCCGGCCGCATTGCTCGAATGCTTCGCCGCCACGCCGATTGGCGGCTGTCGGCCCTATTTAGTTCGGCTCCTCGCCTGAAAATCCGTTCAGGCTGCGTTCAGGCTCGCTCCGTTAGACATATTGTCGACGCTAATTTCCGGCCTTGATACGGGCCGGACGGCGAAGGAGACCGACATGAACCGCACCATCAAAACCCTCGTTCTTTCGGCAGCCGTTGCTGCCACCACGCTCGCCGCCCTGCCCGCGGCCGAGGCTGGTGAGCGCTGGCGCCGCTACGATCACGGCCACAGCGACAACACCGGCGCAATCGTCGCCGCCGGCGCGCTCGGCCTGATCGCCGGTGCGGTCATCGCTGGCAGCGCCAATCGCCCGCAGCCGGTCTATGATGATTATTACGAGCAGCCCCAGCCGCGCCGCGTCTATCGTCAGGATTATTACCAGCCGGCCCCGCAGCGTCGCGTGGTCTACTCCAGCGGCGGCTATGGGATGGAGCCCTGGACGCCCGAATGGTACCAGTACTGCTCGGACCGCTACCGCAGCTTCAACCCGCGCAGCGGCACCTTTACCGGCTATGATGGCGTTGCGCGCTTCTGCGCCGCCAACTGATGCTGAACTGATAAAAAACGGCGCCACTGTCAAAGGTGGCGCCGTTTTTTTGGTGAGAAAAGCTACGCTTCAGACGAGATAGGGGTTGCTGCGGCGCTCGTCGCCGAAACGGCTGCCCGGGCCATGGCCGCAGATGAAGCCGATGTCGTCGCCGAGCGGCAGAAGCTTTTCCTTGATCGAGCGGATCAGCGTGTCGTGGTCGCCGCCATAGAGGTCGGTGCGACCGACCGAACCCTGAAACAGAACGTCGCCGACATGGGCGAACTTCGCGTCGCGGTTGTAGTAGACGAGATGACCGGGCGCATGGCCGGGGCAGTGCAGCACCTCGAAGACGTGGGTTCCAAACGAGACGGTCTCGCCCTCGGTCAGGAACCGGTCTGGCACGCAATTGCGCACCGAGCCGCCCATGCCGAACTTCTGGGCCTGGGTCACCAGGTTGTCGAGCAGCGGCTTGTCAGCCTCGTGGGGGCCGATGATGTTGACGCCCAACGCGTCCTTGAKTTCCATCGCCCCGCCGGCATGGTCGATATGGCCATGGGTCAGCCAGATCGCCGTGATCGTGATGCCGTTGTCCTTCAGCACCGACAGGATGGTTTCGACATCGCCGCCTGGATCGACAACCACACCGGTCTTGTCGTCGGTGTCATAGAGGATCGTGCAGTTCTGCTGGAAGGGTGTGACCGGCACGATCCCGGCATTGAGCTGTCCCATGGCTGTCCTTTCTGATCTTTGCCCCCGACATAGGATCACACAGGCCGCTCGTCCACTGCGTTCAGATCGTTTACTCGCCCCAAAAATGAAATGGGCGGCCGAAGCCGCCCAATCCGATTCTGCCTGAAATGAACTTACTTCTTCATTGCGCCCATGACCGCGCCCACGATCGCAGTCAAGATGGCGCCGCCGCCAGCACCACCAACCACATTGCTCAGAATCCCGCTCATGGCGCTCGCCGTTGCGGGATCAGCCGCGCCGCCGAGAAGGCTGCCGAGGATCTGACCGCCTGCAATACCGCCGACGCCGCCAGCGATCAGCTTGGTCACCTGCCCCATCGCTGCCGTGGTGATTGCCGCGCCTACTGCCTGTCCACCAATTACGCCGGTGACAATTTGTATGATGATCGGAAGAAGCGATTCCATAACAATTCCCTCCAATTGCGTGCCGGCCCTCATAATGCCGACATCAACATCAGACGCCGAAATCGGCGAAAGTCAAATATGACCTTACGCAACGAAAAGGGGCGGTTTGAAAACCGCCCCTTTGACACTGTCAGCTATTGAATTTGTTTATTATTCAGCGGCAATCGCGTGCCTGGGCTGAACCGCGGCCGAATAGTCGTTCATCAGCGTCTTGGCGATCTCGCCAACCTCGAATCGGTACTGTCCAATCTCGGAAACCGGCGTCACTTCAGCTGCCGTGCCGCTCAGGAAGCACTGCTCGAAACCAGCCAACTCTTCCGGCATGATGGCGCGTTCGATCACTTCGATGCCGCGGTCGCGGGCAAGGCCGATGACCGTGCGGCGGGTGATGCCGTCCAGGAAGCAGTCCGGTGTCGGCGTGTGCACCTTGCCGTCCTTGACGAAGAAGATATTGGCGCCGGTGGCTTCGGCCACCTGGCCGCGCCAGTCGAGCATCATCGCATCGGCATAGCCCTTGGCTTCCGCCGCATGCTTGGACAGCGTGCAGATCATGTAGAGGCCGGCGGCCTTGGACTTCGACGGCGCGGTGCGCGGGTCAGGGCGGCGCCATTCGGCGATGTCGAGGCGGATGCCCTTCAGCTTCTGCGCCGGGTCGAAATAGCTTGGCCACTGCCAGATAGCGACGGCGACATTGATGCGGTTCTTGTGGGCGGCGACGCCCATTTCCTCGCTGCCGCGCCAGGCGATCGGGCGCACGTAGGCGTCCTTGAAGCCCTGCTTCTTCAGCAGTTCGCGGCAGGCATCGTCGATCACGTCCACCGAATAGGGAATGGTGAAGCCCAGGATGCGGGCCGATTCATGCAGGCGCTCGGTGTGCTCGGTGAGCTTGAAGATCTCGCCGCCATAGGCGCGCTCACCTTCGAACACTGCACTTGCATAGTGCAAACCATGGGTTAGTACGTGAATCTTGGCGTCGGCCCATTGGACGAACTCGCCGTTCATCCAGATGAATCCATCGAGTTGGTCAAAAGGAACGGATGCCATGGTAACCTTCCCGCAGGCGGCAGCCTGCCTATCGTTTCGTATCGTTCTTAATGGCCCGTAAGGGGCCTGCTGGATAAAGCGCTGGCGGGCTAGAACACCAAAGCAAACTCACGATGTTTCGGAAAAAACCACCGTACCTTGCCTTTTCGTTCGCAATCTGCCGAAAAGCTTGGCAAAAATTACCATCGCATCTAATTTATGTCAACAGTGCTGACATAAATTGACGGACAGGAATTCTATGGCACAACGTAGCGGCGCAGCCGCCCAACCGATCCGCACCGCGGTGACGGCAGATGAGGGCATCGACTTCTCGATCATCGAGCTGATGTATTTCGCCTATCGCGACTTCACGTCGGACCCAGACCAGATACTTGCCGAGTATGGTTTTGGCCGCGCCCATCACCGCGTGTTGCACTTCGTCAACCGCATGCCTGGGCTGACAGTCGCCGAGTTGCTTGATGTTCTCAAGATCACCAAGCAAAGCCTGGCGCGCGTACTCAAGCAACTCATCGACGCCGGATACATCATCCAGGTCCAGGGGCCGCGCGACCGCCGCCAGCGCGAGCTCTACCCCACCCACAAGGGCCGCACTCTGACACTGGCGCTGGCGCGGCCACAGTCACGCCGCATCGATGCTGCACTGGAAGGCGCGGGAGAGACCGAACGCGCCTGGGTCGAAAGATTCCTCAAGGCGATGGTCAATCCTGAATTAAGGGCGCAGATTGATCATCTGCCCGGAAACACGCCGGGGAAAGACCATGGAGAATAACGACAAGACGGCCAATCCGGCCACGTTGGGCGACGATGCTCCGCATCTGCTCGTCGTCGATGACGACACGCGTATCCGCAACTTGCTCAAGCAATATCTGACCGAGAACGGCTTTCGCGTAACTGTCGCTGGCAACGCCGACGAGGCGCGGCGCAAACTCGCCGGGCTCGATTTCGACCTCCTCATCCTCGACGTGATGATGCCGGGCGAAAACGGCATCGAACTGACCAAGTCGCTGCGCGACCAAAAGGACGTGCCGATCCTGATGCTGACTGCACTGTCGGAAACCGACAGCCGCATCACAGGGCTCGAGGCTGGCGCCGACGATTATCTGCCCAAGCCCTTCGATCCGCGCGAGCTGATCCTCAGGATCAACAACATCCTGCGGCGCGGCGGCCCGTTGACGACGCCCAAAGCCGAGCAGCTCGTGTTCGGACCCTACACCTTCCAGAT
>NZ_JBFUIP010000043.1:0-52370 GCF_056401815.1 Aminobacter sp. P4_D5
GAAGAACACCATGATGGCGATCAGCGCCAGCACGAGGCCGTAGTCGCGCAAATTGCTTTGCCAGGCCGAGCGCGCCGCGGAATTGGCCGGCCGGTTGGCCTGCGCTGCCGTTTCTGTGCTCATGACGCTTTCGCCTCCCCGCGCACGATGGCGCGCATGATCTTTTCCTGGCTCGCCTCGTTGCCGGCCATTTCGCCGACGATGCGGCCTTCGTTCATCACGTAGATGCGGTCGCAGATGCCGAGCAGTTCCGGCATCTCCGATGAGATCACCAATATGCCCTTGCCCTCGCCGGCCAGCCTGTTGATGATCGTGTAGATTTCGTATTTGGCACCGACGTCGATGCCGCGTGTCGGCTCATCGAGGATCAAGACGTCGGGATTGGCAAACAGCCACTTCGACAGCACCACCTTCTGCTGGTTGCCGCCGGAAAGGTTGCCGGTCTTCTGGTAGACGCTCGACGAGCGAATGTTGGTCTTCTTGCGATAGTCGTTGGCGGCATTCAGCTCGGCGATGTCGTCGAGAACCCCGCCATGTGACACCGCCTTGAGATTGGCGACCGTCACATTGTGCTTGATGTGGTCAATCAGGTTGAGCCCGTAGGTCTTGCGGTCCTCGGTGGCGTAGGCAAGCCCATGCGCCACCGCGCGCCCGACGGTCGACGCATCGACCTTCTTGCCGTGGACGAAGACCTCGCCGCTGATCCTGGTGCCGTAGCTCTTGCCGAACACGCTCATGGCGAACTCGGTGCGCCCGGCTCCCATCAGCCCGGCGATGCCCACGACCTCGCCCTTGCGGAGGTTGATATTGACACCCTTGATGATCTGCCTGTCGGGATGCACGGGGTGATGCACCACCCAGTCCTTCACCTCGAAGATCGTCTCGCCGATGTTGGGCGAGCGGCTTGGAAAGCGGTCCTCCAGCGTGCGCCCCACCATCGAGGTGATGATCCGGTCCTCGGTGATTTCGTGCGGGTCGAGCGTCTCGATGGTCTGGCCATCGCGCAAAATGGTGATGCGGTCGGCCACCTTGCTCACCTCGTTGAGCTTATGCGAGATCAGGATCGAGGAAATGCCCTTGCCCTTGAACTCTATGAGCAGCTGCAGCAGCGCGTCGCTGTCTTTTTCGCTCAACGATGCCGTCGGCTCGTCGAGGATGAGCAGCTTCACTTCCTTCGACAGCGCCTTGGCGATCTCCACCAGTTGCTGCTTGCCAACACCGATATTGGTAATCAGCGTGTCGGGGTCCTCGCGCAGGCCGACGCGCTTGAGCAGTTCGGCCGCGCGCCGCCTGACCAGGTTCCAGTCGATGATGCCGCAGCGCGACTGCTCGTTGCCGAGGAAGATGTTTTCGGCGATCGACAAGAGCGGCACCAGCGCCAGCTCCTGGTGAATGATGACGATACCCGCGCGTTCGCTGTCGTGGATGCCGCCGAAACGGCATTCCTGGCCCAAATAGCGGATTTCACCCGAATACTCGCCAAAGGGATAGACGCCTGACAGCACCTTCATCAGCGTCGACTTGCCTGCGCCGTTCTCGCCGACGATGGCCAGGATCTCCCCAGCCCGGACGTCCAGATTGACGTTCTGCAGCGCCTTGACGCCTGGAAACGTCTTGGTGATGTCGCGCATTTCAAGGATTGTGCTGTCCGTCATCCGAACTCTCGATCCAGCAACGAAGAAGGCAACCGCACGCGCAGTCTGCCGCACTTCTGGAGAGAAGAAAACGCCTATGCGCCGAGCCTGCCCTTCCCCCGCAAGATGCAGGAGAAGGGTTGGGTTCGAAAGGGCGCCTTCGCTTACTTAAGCTCGTCGGCCTTGATGTAGCCCGAGCCGACCACGATCTTTTCGTAGTTGGTCTTGTCGACGGCCACCGGCGTCAGCAGGTAGGACGGAACCACCTTCACGCCATTGTTGTAGGTCTTCTCGTCGTTGATTTCAGGCTTGCCGCCCGAAAGCACGGCGTCGACCAGATTGGCTGTCACCTTGGCGAGTTCGCGCGTGTCCTTGAACACGGTCGAATACTGTTCGCCGGCGATGATCGCCTTGACCGAAGGGACTTCGGCATCCTGGCCGGAAACGATCGGCCATGGCTGGTCGGCAGTGCCGTAGCCGACGCCGCGCAGCGACGAAATAATGCCGCGCGACAGGCCATCATATGGCGACAGAACCGCATCGACGCGGCTGCCATCGGAGTAGTTGGCAGACAGGATGTTGTCCATGCGTGCCTGGGCGACAGCACCGTCCCAGCGCAGCGTGCCGACCTTCTGCATGCCCGTCTGGCCGGACTTCACCACCAGCGTGCCTTTGTCGATCAGCGGCTGCAGCACCGACATGGCGCCGTCATAGAAGAAGAAGGCGTTGTTGTCGTCGGGCGAACCGCCGAACAGCTCGACGTTGAACGGACCCGGCTTCCCAGGATAGCCGAGGCCCTGGAGCAGCGATTCCGCCTGCAGCACGCCGACCTTGAAATTGTCGAAGGTGGTGTAGAAGTCGACATTGCCGCTGTCGCGGATCAGACGGTCATAAGCGATGACCTTGACGCCCTTGTCGGCAGCCTGCTGGAGAACGGCAGACAGCGTCGTGCCGTCGATCGAAGCGACGACCAGCGCCTTGACGTCCTTGGTCACCATGTTCTCGATCTGGGCGAGCTGGTTGGGGATATCGTCTTCGGCATATTGCAGGTCGGCGTTGTAGCCCTTTGCCTTGAGTGCTGCGACCAGTTCGTTGCCGTCGCTGATCCAGCGCAGCGAAGACTTGGTCGGCATGGCAATGCCGACGGTGCCCTTGTCCTGGGCGTGCGCCTGGTAGGACATGGCAGCCAGACTGACCGCGAGCGCGGCCACGAACGTCTTGATGATCTTCACTTCTCTCTCCCTTGTGAAGTGCCGGCGCGCGGACGCAAGCGCTCGCGCGTGGCCCCGCCATGAACGGCGCGGCAAAGCCAGTTTGTGCAACATTCTCCCAAAGAGCCGCGAGCCCTGCGTTTCCTCCGCTCGATGCTCCAGCGCCCGGCTGGATTGTATCGAACTCGCGACGGCCACCAGAATTATGGAGTACGACATAACAGTCAAATGCAATCTTAGATGTTTCTCATATCATTTCTGGTATGTTTGATGACGAGGGCACGAAGCCCGCGCAACGGCCTTGGGAGGGGCTGAACCCATGGTCGACATCCCGGTCGACGTGCGGATGCAGGGTCTGAGCGTTCGTCTCAGCGAAAGCGAGACGCTGCTGCGCAGCGGCCTCAAGCTCAGGCACATGCGTTTGGTCGTCGCCCTTGAGGATCACGGCCAGATCAGCGCCGCCGCCCAGGTCATGAACATGTCCCAGCCGGCTGCCTCGCGCATGATCTCCGAGATCGAGGACATCCTCGGGGTACAGATCTGCGACCGGCTGCCGCGTGGCATCAGGCTGACGCCTTATGGTGCAGCCCTTGCCCGTCGCGGCCGCGCCATCCTGCTTGAAATGCAGCAGGTCGACCGTGAAATTTCCGATCTCAAATCAGGCAAAGGCGGTTCCGTGGTCATGGGTGCCGTGACCGCACCGGCGATTGAACTCGCAGTGCCCGCCATCCGAAAGATCCGCCAGCGCTACCCGCGCATCGAGATTTCCGTTCAGATCGAAACGAGTGCGGTGCTGGCGCGCGAACTGCTCGCCTCGCGCCACGACTTCATCATCGCCCGCATTCCCGACGACTTGGACCCGCGCCTGTTTGAAAGCCGCATTATCGGCATCGAAAAAGCTTGCCTGATCGTCCGGCGCGGCCATCCGCTGGCTGGTTCCGGCACCGTCCCGTTGGAGCGTCTCGCTGAATTCGACTGGGTGTTCCAGCCCGGCGGATCGCTGCTGCGCCAGACGGTGCAGGGCATTTTCATGAGCCGCAACGTCCGCATGCCTGACCGCATCCTCAACACCAGTTCGCTGCTGCTGACGCTGGTGATGGTGTCTCAGTCCGACGCCATCGCCCCGATCGCCGTCGACGTCGCCAAATTCGTCAACAGCGAGAGCGGGTTGGCTGGGGCAATCGAAATCCTGCCGATCGCCTTCGAGATCAACGTCCAGCCCTATAGCCTGATCATGGTGCGCGGCCGCACATTGTCACCGACAGCGCAGCTGCTGTACGATCATATCCTGCGGGAGATCGCCTGACCTCAAACCTTCTCGCAAAGCGCTTCGAAGAACGCCACATTGTCGAGATCCAGCGGATCATCGACCGGCAGCGCCTGCGACGACATCTTGGCGATGACGACTTCGGCCTTCTCGTCGACATAGAGCCACTGGCCGTGAATGCCGATGCCGCAATAGGCATTGGCGTTGTTGCCGCTCTGGTACCACTTGTTGCGATAGCGGCCATTGGCAAACAGGTTGACCATATCGCCGCGCTGCCAGGCCTCAGCGTGACCGCCATGGATTGTATCGTCGACCCAGGCTTGCGGCACGACCCGCCCACCTGCAGCCATACCGCCCTGCCGCATCATTTCACCAACGCGGGCAAGATCACGCGTCGCCACCGACACACCGCCGGCGGCGCGCGCCGAGCCCTCGCCATCGACGGTCACGAAGCCGTCGCGCTTTGCGCCAAGCGGCCGCCACAGCTTCTCCGACATCAGGTCGGCATAGCGCTGACCTGAAGCGCGCTCCACGATGATGCCGAGCAGGTCGGAATTGGGCGAACGGTAGCGGAAGGTCTTTCCGTGCGGCTCGTCCAGCTGCTGCAGCGTGACCAGGAATTCGCGCAGCGTTTCGGCCCCACCGCCGGGGTTCCACATAGTGGCACGGCGATAGCGGGCAAACGCACTTTCGGGATCGAGATAGGCTTCCTCGAAATCGAGGCTGACGGTCATGTCGAGCACGTGCCGCACCGTCGCATTGGCATATACCGAGCCCTTGGCTTCGGGCACATAGGTGGTGACGGGCGCGTTCGGGTCGAGCTTGCCGTCGGCCTCCAGCGCGCCCGCAAGGATTGCCGTCAGCGACTTCGAGATCGAAAAGATGATATGTCGCGCATCCGGCCGCATTGTTGGTGCGAACCAGTCGCCGACGAAGCCTCCCTTCTTCATCACCACCAGAGCGTCCGTCGACGAGCGCTCAAGGAAGCCCGCTACCGTCTCGTTCCGGCCATTGATCGCAACGTTTTCGGCAAGCAGCCCGCCGAGGTCGACCGGCGTCTCTTTCACATGGCCTTCATCGGCTGAAATCCGTGCGCTGCGCACCATCTCGCCGACATTCTGGAAGGCCCAGCGGCTGTAAGGCTCCTCGCGCCAGTTGGCGAGCGTCACATCGCTGCGGCCAAAGCCGAAAGTCCGCTCGAACAAGGTGGATGACGTCATGATCTTTTCCCTTCTATATTCAGGCCAATGCCGCCGAAATCGCGTGCACGGCCTTCAAGGTCGCCACCGAATAGGGCACCGAGGTGAAGTCGGGCCAGGTCGACAACTTCACCGTCACCATCCTGCTGTCCCTGTCGATATGGATCAACTGCCCGAATACACCCCGGCACATCAGTGCACGCGAGCGTGGATCCTCGATCCAGAACTGGTTGCGGTAGCTGCCTTCTGGCATCGAAGCACTGTAATCGGGGCCGTGCACGCCCTGACGGGTCTCGGCGATCCACGCGGCCGGCACAATGCCAGCACCATCTTCCAGGATCGTCTGGCCGAAGCGGGCATAATCTCGCAGCGTCGCGTTGAAGCCGCCGTCAGCCAGCGCGTAGCCAGCACTGTCGACGGTGAAGAAGGCATTCTCCTCCGCTCCGATCTTCTGCCACAGCTCTTCCGAAACGAGCTGTGGCAAGCGCTTGCCGGTCGCGCGCTCCATGATGAAGGCCAGCACGTCGGTTTCGATCGAGCGGTATTCGAATTGCGCCCCATGCGGGCGTGTCGTCTCGGTCAGCCGCAGGATCAGGTCGAAGACATGTTCCGGCCAGTGGAACGCCGGGTCGGTGCCTGGAGGAACCGCCTTCCAGCCCGAGGCGACATCGACCTGGCCGATGTCGGAATAAGGATCGGTATAGGCCTCGCTGAAACGCGTGCCCGTGGTCATGTCGAGCACATGCTGAACACTTGCGCCGCGCCAGCCGGTCACGCCCAGTTCGGGTAGATAATCGGTTACAAGTTTCTTCGGATCGACGACCCCTCGTCCAGCCAGGATGCCGAACACGGTTCCCGTCACCGACTTCGCCACCGATTGCGACAGATGCGGGGTGCGCTCGGTCATGCCGTTGTAGTAGCGCTCATAGGCGATCTTGCCGTCCTTGAGCACCAGAATGCCGTCCGTATAGGTTTCGTCGAGCAGGCCGGCCAGCGTCGTCGACTTGCCTTCGCTGTTTGTGACCGGCAACTGGTCGAGATCGACCTCGGCGCGCGGCAGGGCGCGAACCGGTCCCGCACCGCGCCACACCTCGGCGGTGGGCAGTATTTCGCGAATATGCTGGAACGACCAGCGGTTCCAGGGCGGGGTGTCCCAGTCCAGCCGGGACGGCGCCATGGCCGGCGGCGAGCCTTGCATGATCGGCGGCGGCACATCGCTGTTGCGGTAGGAACTCATGTCTCTCAACCTTATCTCTTCTCCCCGTTTACGGGGAGAAGATGCCGGCAGGCAGATGAGGGACGGCGCGAACTCTTCAAGGCTTGGTGCAGCCCCTCATCCGCCCCTTCGGGGCACCTTCTCCCCGTAAATGGGGAGAAGGGACAGCCCTTACTTCTGAAGCTCGGTCCAGATCCTGGTGTAGATCGCATCAGTTTCCGGCGCGCACATCATGGCCATCGTGCCATGCGGCTTGCTGGCTTCCGGAATGACGATCTCGGGTGCGTCCTTCATGTCTGCGGGCATGAACTTCTCGGACTGGGCGATGCCGTTTGCATAGCGGTGGAAGGCGGAAAGCCCGGCCGCGATCTCGGGGTCCATGATGAAATTCTGGAACAGCTTGGCATTCTCGACGTTCTTGGCATCCTTCAGCACGACGACATTGTCGCTCCAGTAGGTGAAACCTTCCTTCGGATAGCCGAAGTGAACTTCGGGACGCGCCAGCCGGATGCGCAGTCCGGCCCCGTTCCAAGTAGTGGACGCCTGGAAATCGCCGGCCTTCATCTTGTCAATGGCGCCATATTCCATGGCGATCCAGTTCGGCTTGGCCGCAACCAACAGGTCGCGCACCTTCTTCAGCACTTCCTTGTCGGCCGTGCACTGCTCGCCGCCGACATAGTGGACAGCAGCCGTCATGACGTCCTTCATTTCAGGAACGACGTTGACCTTGCCCTTCAGCTCATCCGGCGTATCGAAGATGATCCCCCAGGTGTTGATATCGCCCTTGTAGGTGTTGGTGTTGACGACGGTGCCAACAGTACCCCATGCCCACGGCACGGAATATTTGCGGTTGGGGTCGAATTCGGGATTGGCCCATTCCGGCGCGATGTTCTTGGCGTTCTCCATGCCGCCGGGATTGGTCTCGAGCAAAAGGCCTTCCTTGATCCAGATAGGCAGATGCGTCTGCGAGGGAACGGCGATGTCGAAGCCGCTGCCGCCCTGGCGCACCTTGGCAAGTGCGGTGTCATTGGAGTCGTAGTCGGTGACCGTCACCTTGACCTTGTACTTCTCCTCGAACTTTTTGATGACGTCCGGGTTGGTGTAATTGCCCCAATTGTAGATGTTGAGCGCACCTTCGGCGTGGGCGAGGCCCGTTGTGGCCAGCAGTGCCAGGGCCGCTGTGGCGGCGGACAATCTCGATTTCACGGCAATACTCCTTCTGTTACCTGTGACGTCTTCTGCCATGTGCAGAAAAAACGCTTGTGACAGCCGGGATCGATCTTCATCGATCCCGGCTGCGTTGTTTCAGGCTGGACGCCCTGCRCGTAGGCTTACTTCTGCAGTTCGGTCCAGATCTTGGTGTACAGCGCCTGAATCTCCGGCGAGCACAGGCGCTGCAGTTCGCCGCGCGATTTTTCAGCCTCTGGAATGATCACTTCCGGCGCGTCCTTCATGTCGGCCGGCATGAACTTGTCGGAACCGGCGATGCCGTTCGCATAACGATGGAAGGCAGAGTTCAATGCCGCGTTTTCCGGATCCATCATGAAGTTCTGGAACAGCTTGGCATTTTCAACGTTCTTGGCTTCCTTCAGCACAACGACGTTATCGCTCCAAAGCCCATAACCTTCCTTGGGATAGTTGAAGTGGATCGCCGGATTGGCCAGGCGCTGGCGCAATGCCGAGCCGTTCCAGTCGCTGGTCGCCTTGAAGTCGCCGGCCCCCATCTTCTCGATGGTGTTGTACTCCATGGCGATCCAGTTCGGCTTGGCTGCGACCAGCATGTCGCGCACCTTCTTCAGAACCGTCTTGTCGTCGGTGCACTGTTCGCCGCCGACATACTTGATCGCCGCAAACATCACGTCGTTCATTTCCGGAACGACGTTGACCTTGCCCTTCAGCTCCTCAGGCGTGTCGAAGATGATGCCCCAGCTGTCGGCCGGTCCCTTGTATGTGTCGGTGTTGACGACGACGCCGATCGTGCCCCAGGCCCATGGCACCGAGTATTTGCGGCCGGGATCGAAGTCGGGATTGGCCCATTCCGGCGCAATGTTCTTGGCGTTTTCCATCTTGCCCGGATCGGTCTCCTGGATGAGGCCTTCCTTGATCCAGATCGGAATGAAGGTCTGAGACGGAATCGCGATATCGAAGCCGGTGCCGCCCTGGCGCACCTTGGCGAGTGCTGTGTCGTTGGAGTCGTAGTCGGTGACGGTGACCTTGACGCTGTACTTCACCTCGAACTTCTTGATCATCTCGGGGCTGATGTAATTGCCCCAGTTGTAAATGTTCAGCTCGCCTTCGGCGGAGGCGAGGCTGGTCGAGGCCAGCAGCGCCAGGCCAACGGCCATCGACATGGATTTCAGGTTCATCATTCCACTCCCGTTGAACTAATCCCGTTTTCTGCTCATGAAGAAGAACAGTGTGACGATGACGACCGACAAGAGCAGGAAGACGGTCGAGATCGCATTGACCTCCGGCGTGATGCCGCGGCGGATTTGCCCCAGCATGTAGGTTGGCAAGGTGTCCTGGCCGCCCGACTTGACGAACTCGGTGATGACCACGTCATCGAGCGAAATGACGAAGGCGAGCATCAACCCGGCGATGATGCCGGGCCAAAGCAATGGCAGAGTGACCCTGCGGAACGCCTTCCATGGCGTGGCATAGAGATCGGCTGCGGCGCGTTCGAGCGTCAGGTCCATGTTCTCGAGCCGCGCCCGGATCGGCAGGTAGGCGAATGGGATGCAGAACGCGGTGTGCGCGGCGATCAGATAGCCAAGCCCCGAATAGCCGGTCGCAATCTTGACCTGGGCAAAGAAGATCAGCAGCGCCACGCCGGTGACGATCTCAGGCACCATCAGCGGCTGGTTGATAAAGGCGTATTTGAACGTCAGCCCGCGATAGGGTTGCGTCCGTGTCGTTGCCAGTGCCGCCATGGTTGCGGCAATCGTCGCCATGATCGCCGCCGCCGAAGCGATCTTCAGCGAACGCCAGGAGGCGTCGATCACCTGCACGTTGTTCCAGGCGGAGACGAACCAGCGCAGCGAAAAGCCACCCCACTCCGAAACCGAGGTCGACTCGTTGAAGGCATAGGCGACCAGCACCACGATCGGCAGATAGAGCAGCACGAAGCAGGTCGCAGCGATCGCGGTGAAGCCGGTCTGGTGTCGTATCGAAAACCGCTTAGCCATGACGCGCATCCGATCCGGACGTGTTGCGGACATAGACCAGCAGCGCCACCATCACGATCGCCATGACAGTGATCGACAAGGCGGCCCCCAGCGGCCAGTTGCGCCCCTGCCCGAACTGCAATTCGATCAGGTTCGCGAACATCATGTTCTTGCCGCCGCCGAGCACGCTCGGCGTCACATATGCGCCGATGGCCGGGATGAAGACCAGGATCGAACCGGCGATGACGCCCGGCTTGACCATCGGAAAGATGATCCGGCGCAGCACCTGCCAACGCGTGGCGTAGAGATCGTAGCCCGCCTCGACGAGACGGAAGTCGAGCTTTTCCATGCTGGCATAAAGCGGCAGCACCATCAGCGGCAGGTAGACATAGACCATGCCGACCATGATGGCGAAGTCGGTGAACAGCATCTGGATCGGCTGGTCGATGATGCCGAGCTTGATCAGGCCGGTGTTGATGATGCCTTCGTTGCGGATCACCTGCAGCACGGCGAAGGTGCGGATGAGAAGGTTGGTCCAAAACGGGATGGTGATCAAGAACAGCCAGATGTCACGCGTCCGCTCCGAACGCGTCGCGATGAAATAGGCTGTCGGGAATCCGAAGATCAGCGTCGCCACTGTCGCCATGAGGGCAAGCTTCAGCGAGCGCCAGAAGATGGTCAGATGCGCGCTGGCAAAGGCCAGCGTGTCGTCGAAAATGTCGCGCTCAAGCAGGACCGACACCCAGCCGTCGGTGGAGAATTTCCACACCACGTCGCCATACGGTCCCGGTGTCAGGAACGAATAGATCAGCACGATCAACAGCGGACCGGAGGCCGCCAGGAAGATGATGATCAGCGCCGGCGCCGACAACAGCCAGCGCTTGCGCAAATCGCGGCTTTCATTGAGCTTTTCGACTTCCGCAGCAGTGGCCATGGCTCAGTCCTTCAGGATCTGGGCCGCGTCGTCACCGATGACGACGCCGACGCGCTCGCCGCGCTCGAAGGTGGCATCCGCCCCGCGCGCATTCTGCTGGCGAACGGTAAACGTCTCGCCATCGTCCAGCTTGATGTGTACATGCGTATCGGTGCCGAAATAAACGACGTTTTCGACAATGCCCGAAATGTCGCCCTGCCCTTTGACGGCCTTGGCGTGCTCTGGACGGATCACGACAGTTGCGTCGCCATCGGGCTTAAAGCCCTCGGCAACGGTCGCGGAGATGGAGGCGCCGGACTTCAGCGTCACCTTGGCCTTGCCGCCGTCGAAGCTGTCGATCTTGGCGTCGAGGAAATTGGTCTCGCCGATGAAATCGGCGACGAAGCGCTCGGCCGGGCGGTCGTAGATATCGCGCGGACTGCCCACCTGCAGGATCTTGCCCGACGACATCACAGCGATGCGGTCCGACATCGTCAGCGCCTCTTCCTGGTCGTGGGTGACGAAGATGAAGGTGATGCCTGTCTCGTGCTGCAGCCGCTTGAGCTCGATCTGCATTTCCTTGCGCAGCTTGTAGTCGAGCGCCGACAACGGCTCGTCGAGCAACAGCACCTTGGGCTGCGGCGCGAGCGCACGCGCAAGGGCGACGCGCTGCTGCTGGCCACCTGAAATCTGGCTGGTGCGGCGCTTGGCGAGCTTTTCCATGCGCACCAGCTTCAGCATCTCGGCCACCCGCGCATCGATCACGGCGCGCGACTTGCCCAGCATTTCGAGACCGAAGCCGATGTTCTGCTCCACGGTCATATGCGGAAACAGCGCATAGGACTGGAACACCGTGTTGACCGGCCGCTTGAACGGCGGCAGCGGCGCGATATCGCTGCCATAAAGCAGGATCTCACCTTCGGAAGGAAAGTCGAAGCCGGCGATCAGCCGCAAAAGCGTGGTCTTGCCGCAACCCGATGGTCCGAGCAGCGTGAAGAACTCGTTTTCCCTGATCGACACCGAAACGGTATCGAGCGCCGCTACCTGTGCCTCACCCGTTCCAAAGACTTTACGAACGCCGCGAACTTCAATCGCATTCCTACCCGGTGTGTCCGGCACGCATAACGCCCCATTGTTTCGTCCACCTTGCTGGCGAACTTGTTCCCGTTTCGATTGTCACCACATGCCTCAAGGCTTGGCAACAACAGCTGTCATCTCACTGGTCGAGCAATCGCCGTGCCACCATCAGGCCTGGTAGGTCACCTTGCCGCCGCAGATCGTCGTCACCGGCCGCACCTCGTGCAGACCTTCAGGCGCTATTGCTTCGAGATCGGCCGACAGCACGACCAGATCACCGAAGAAGCCGGGTTTCAGCTGGCCCTTTTTGTCTTCCATGAATTCGGCATAAGCACCCTCAACCGTGTAGCCGGCCAGCGCCTGATGCAGCGAAACGCGCTGGTCGGGCATGTCGTCCGCCCAAGGCTTGCGCAGCATGGCCGCCTGCATGCCCAGAATCGGGTCTATGGGCGCTACCGGCCAGTCCGATGCAAACACCACATGGGCGCCGGCATCGATCAGCGTGCGGGTCGGATAGGCATAAGGCCAGCGCTCCCGGCCGATACGCGACACAGTCGGCTCGAGCGGGAAGCTCATGCCTCCTGGCGGATGGGGCGGCTGCATCGAGGCGATGACGCCAAGATCGACAAAGCGCGGAATATCGGTCGCGGTGGTCAGCTCGATATGCTCGACGCGGTGACGGCTGTCGCGCTTGCCGTTGGCCTTTTGGGCTGCCTCGTAGCCGTCGAGCACGGCGCGTACGGCACCGTCGCCGATCGAATGCACGGCGATCTGCAGGCCACGCCTGTCGATCTCGACAGCAATGCGCGAAAATTCCCCCGACGAAAACAGCGGCTCCCCAACCCAGTCAGGGCGGTCGGCATAAGGCTCGATCATGACAGCCGTCCACGAGTCGAGCACGCCGTCGTAAAACAGCTTCACCATGCCCGATGACAGCCACTCGCTGCTGTAGCGCTCGGCCATGTCTGATGCCTTGTCAAGCATGTCGAGGGTCATGAAGTTCTTGTAGTGGAACGGGATCTTTACCCGGCAGATCAGGTCGCCCTCGGCCTCGACCTCCGACAGGAGCTCGAGCTGGTAGTAGTTACCGTCCATGTTCTGGACAGAGGTTATGCCGTGGCGCGCGCACCAGTCGAGCCCGCGCCGCATGATGGCGCGGTCGCCGGCACGTTCCTCGGCACTCGGCATCGGGTCGGGTTCGCCGCCGGTCGACAGCCCGAGCCGCACGCGGCCTTCGCCGGCAAGCTTGAGTACCGGGTTGAACGCCTCGTTTTCGCGCAGCTCGCCCTCGGCCAGGCCATCGGTGCCCATGACGATCTCGTTGCCGGGCGTCAGCTCGCGCCCATGTAGCACGTCGGCCATCTCGAGCGCCCGGGTGTTCGCCCAGTAAGTGTGGTGGTCGGGTGCCGCCATCAGGAACGGCCGGTCGGGCAGGATCGCGTCAAGATGATGCCGGGTGACGCGCTCGGCGCCGACGATCGTGTAGTCCGCGCCTTGCCCCACCAGCATGCGCGCATCGGGCCGCGACCTGGCGTAGGCCTGCACCGCATCGCGCAAGGCCTCGAAGCCGTGGACGCCGGCGAGCTGGAGATGGGCGAGTTCGGCCGCACCCGAAAAGAGATGCATGTGCGCTTCGATGAAGCCCGGCACCACCGATCCGCCACGGGCATCGATGACCTTGGTCTGAGGTCCGCGCCAAGCTTCCACCGTTTGCTTGTCGCCGACAGCGGTGATCAAGCCGTCTGCGATGGCCACCGCTTCCGCCGCGGGCCGGGTCGGGTCCATGGTCAACACGCGGCCGTTGATGACGATCAGATCGGCATTGCGAACCGTTTGGACAGACATCGCGACTCCGCGCTCTTGACTGACTGAGACCGTTCAAACTTGCCGGCTTGTCCGTCGGATCGGTCTATCAGTACTTCCCCAACAAGGAAGCTATCCTTCTCGACCTCGCCCGGCGCTGGCTCGGCGCCTTCCCCGAAGTGATCGCCAAGCGTATCGACGCTCCGCGCCCCGCCAATCGCGACGAATTTCAGCAGGAGGTGGACAAGCTCTTCGTCGACACCTCCAGGCTCTATCTCGACAACGCCAATCTGATGCCAGTCATCGAGGCCATCACCGGCAATCCCGATCTCAGGCCCATCCAGAACGAATACGACGAACAGATCATCGCCCTCTACGCCGCCTGGCTTCAGCATATGAATCCCGCACTTCAGGATCAGGTCGCCAGCCGGCTCGGCGTGGTGATGATGGAAGTCGGCCACGTCTGCCGTCTCGTCGGGCTCAAGCGCGACCGCAAGGCCTTCGATCTCATCCAGGACGACGTCAAGATCATGTGGCTTGCCCTCGTCGACCCCTATCTCGACTTCAACCAGAACCAGGAAGGATTTTCATGAAGACAGTCTTTTCGCCGCTTCACGCCGGCCACAGCGGCCAGATGGAGCTTGTTGCGGGTGCCATCGTACCCGGCTTCGAAAAACCCTCGCGCGCCGAGATCATCAAGGCGCGGATCGAAAATCAAAAGCTGGGGGACATCCTTGCGCCCGAGGTGCATGACCTCACGGCTGCCAAGCGTGTGCATACCGCCGACTACATCGACTTCCTGCCGACCGTCTGGCCGCAGTGGGAAGCCGCCGGCAAGTCGGGCTCGGCAATCCCCTTCGCCTGGCCGACGCGCGGCCTGCGCGGCGATGTGCGCCCGCGCAACATCGAGGCCTTGCTCGGTTTCTATTCCTTCGACGGCGGCGCGAGCTTCGTGAAGGGCACATGGGATGCCATCAAGTCGTCTTATGACGTGGCACTGACCGCGGCCCATCTGGTCAAGGCTGGCGAACGCAGCGCATTCGCGCTCTGCCGTCCGCCTGGCCACCATGCCGGTGCCGCCTTCATGGGCGGCTATTGCTTCATCAACAACGCCGCCGTCGCCGCCCAGTGGTTCCGCGATCAGGGCGCCAAGCGCGTCGCCGTTCTCGACGTCGACTACCACCACGGCAACGGCACCCAGGAAATCTTCTACGATCGCCCCGACATCCAGGTCATCAACCTGCATGGCGACCCGATGACCGAATATCCGTTCTTCCTCGGCCATGCAGACGAGCGCGGTTCAGGCGCAGGCGAAGGCTTCAACCTCAACTACCCGATGCCCTTCGGCAGCTCGTGGGAGAAGTGGGGCGAAGCCCTTGAGGATGCCTGCCAGAAGCTTGCCGCCTATGCGCCGGACGTCGTTGTCGTCTCGCTCGGCGTAGACACCTTCGAAAGGGATCCGATCAGCCAGTTCAAGCTGACCAGCGCCGACTATCCCAAGATTGGCGCGCGCATCGCCAAGCTTGGCCTGCCTACACTGTTTGTCATGGAAGGCGGCTACGCCGTCGACGAGATCGGCATCAACGCCGTCGGCGTGCTCACCGGCTTTGAGGGGCGGTAATTGCCATCTACGCCGTCGCGCCCCCTCGCGGCGCGGCGGCTGCCGCCTTGCGCTTGCCGAACCTCGTCAACACGTAGGCCAAGGCAAGCCCTCCGACCGCGATGCCGACTGCCAGGAGCGGTCGGTACCAGAACCACGCCACGGCGATCGTCGCCGACCCCACCAGCAGCGCCAGCACGAAGGCGACAAGCCCGGCGCCCATGCGCACGATGCTGCCGACGAAGGGGATCACATCGGCCAACACGCCGAGCGGGGCCAGTAGCAATCCGAAACCGATGGCCAGCAAAAGCAGGCAGCCGGCGCGCACCAGCCAGGTGATGATGGTGTTGGCGCTCACGGCATTTGCAAACATCTTTTCGGCCGGCACCTTGCCGGCATCGACGAGCAGCAGTTCATCGCCCGCGACCGTCTGGTAGGGCGAAAACCTGTGGCCGCTCTGCTGGCCGATGACGCTGATGTCGCCGAGCGGCACCAGCCTATAGCCAATGCGATAGTCGCCAATCGCCGGCGATGTCGGGTTGACGCCAAGGAATATCCGGCCATCGACGACGCTGATGCGCTCGGCGCCGGAATGGGCGTCCTGGATATCCGAGAGCTGGGTCGGCGATATGGTCAGCGGCTGGGCATCTCCGATGCGGTCGAGCACCGGTTCGTCCAGTATGAATGCGCCAAGCCTGCCCTCGGGGATCTGGAACGATCGCGTCGCGATCTCCATTGACGGGTTCTGGTGGTTGGACGGTTGCTTGAACTCGGATGACGAGATCGGCCGGTCCTGCCATTGCTTGGCATAGCTGTAGGTAGTGACCGTCTCCTCGCCGCCGCCCAGCTTGGTGGTCGTCTCCGATTTGGAATTCTCCACCCACTGGTACATCTCGACGTTGCGCACCAGGCGCACGCCTTCGGCCGATATTGCAAAGTCCGGGTCGCTGAGCCCTTCCGATGTGCTCATGGCTCCGCTGGTATGGATGAGCTTGCCCTCATTGGCGCCGTTGATCGCATCGGACGGCACCGACACCACGGCACCCGCGCCTTCGGCCAAAGAGCGCGCCGTGGTCACCGCCCTGCCCTCGTTCCAGAACAGCACCGCCACCATGGCAGCGACAAGGATCAGGCCGACCAGCACCCCGCCGACCGCACGCTTGATCCGCCCGAACCATGATACGCTGGTCACTTCACGAATTTGCTCGCTCATTGCATTCCCCTGCCCGCAGTGGACGCAGCGTTATGCCGATTGTGTCAGCCGATCAATGGCGATTGTCGCGAAGCTTTCCCCAAGGTTTCCGCGAGCTTTCAACCCGCCTTGAGTCTGTCGAAGGACTCTGAATTAACTTTTTGTCAATTATGTTTGCAGAGCGATTCGCGAGCGGTTAGATTAACCACGAATCAGCCGGTCCTCGGGGGGCGCGGCGAACCACCAACTCTCTGAAATGCCGGGAATTTTCCCGGTGGAGAGCGCGTCAGGTTTCGCGCGACCAGTACGGATTCGGCCGATGGATGCCCCAGGCGTCCGCGTCGTGTTTTTACGTCAAAGTTATGGATATTTCGACCGGATCGGGCCGCCGCCCAACTCCGGTTCCCAAATGGATTCCGGCAGAAGTTTTGAGATGACCGCCCTCGCAGCCCGCCACGAACATACGACCGTCGCAGCAAGGCTCGCATCACGCAGCGATCTCACCGCTTTCTTCATGAACCTGACCGACGAGATCGGTGCCGACGGCTATATGCTCGTCGCCATCGCCCAGGACCAGGAGCGCGACAATCTCCAGATCATCGCCTCGAACTGGATCTATGACGCCATCCAGCTTGCCGGCCATGCGCTTATCGCCGGTCTCGCCCAAGGCCCGTTCGCCAGCGCGCCCGGCGGCCGCCCGCAGAGCCTCATCGCCTCGCAGGCACCAGGAATCCTTGGCGGCGAAGAAGCCCGCCTGCTCGACATACTCGGCCATGCCGAAATTTTTGCTCTACGCCTGCATGTCGGCCGCCAGCGCCTGTTCGTGCTGTTTTCCGCAGACGAAGCTGGCCGCATTGACCCGGCCGTCATGCCGCGCACTCAGCTCGAATGCTGCTATGCGCTGTCGCAGGCACCCAGCATCCTGGCAGCTGCGACCATGCAGGACCCGCTCTCCGACCGCGAGCGAGAATGCCTGTTTTGGGTGTCCGAGGGCAAGACCACCGACGAGGTCGCGCTGATCCTTGGTGTGTCGTCCAACACCGTCAATTCCTACATCACCCACGCGATCCAGAAACTGTCGGCCTCCAATCGCGCCATGGCGATTGCGACCGCGATCAGGAGCGGCATCATTTGAGCTACGCCCAGGCAAAGCAGCTAGGCCGCGCGTCGGACTGCCAGCAGGACGTTTCGTCCGCCAGCCACGCCGCCACAATCGGCATGCCCGCCGTAACCCTTGCCGACGCTGCCAAGCGCTGCCGCTGGATTGCCGTCGATCTCGGCGCGCGCGATTTCGCGCTTTGCCTCGCCGGTTCGTCCGCCGACAGCAGCCGGCTCACGCCGTGCTTTGATTCCGACTATCCCAGCACCATGTCCGCTGCCCGCCTTCTTGGTGGTGGCATCGGCGAACATCTGATGCGTCATGCGCGCCAGTCGACCGCGCCATGCTGGTGGGCAGACAACGCCGACGCAGCACACGCTTTCTCTGAACTTCCCTGGACGAGCCGCATCGAGCCGCTTGCACAGAGCGGCCGCGGTATCGCCTTCCCAGTCTACACCGACCGCGGCCAGGTCGGCCTTTTCATCTTCGCCGGTCCTGAGCTTTCACCCAACCCGCAATCGCTACATGACCTGCATGGCCGCTGCTTTCAGCTGTTTGATGCGGTGGCTCGTATCAACGCCACCCAGTCTCGCGAAATGCCTTCGATGTCGCGTCGCGAGATCGAATGCCTGAAGCTGACTTCGCGCGGCTACACCAGCGAAGAGATCGCCAAGCTGCTCAAGCTTTCGGTCCACACCGCCAATCAATACCTCACCCAGACGACGCAGAAGCTCAACGCCGTCAACCGCATGCATGCGGTCGCCAAGGCGCTGCGTCTGGGCCTGATTGATTAGTAATCCTTAGGCCGCCTCTGCGCGTGGCGTCTCCGGCCGCCGGAGCATCGCATGCTGGATCGCGGCTGCGAGATATTCGGTGTTCTTCTCGGGCTCGGCATCGGGCTTTTCGAAGGAGACGTAGTGCACTTCGACCGAGGCATTGTTGGCGGTCATCGACAGCTGGAAATAGATCACTGCACCTTCGGGCCTGAGCTCGAGGTCGAGCACGATGCGCGGAGTACACGTCCAGCTGACATGCGCCTCGCCGCCCAGCCCAAGGCGCAGCGCGCCTGGCATGAAATAGAGTTCAGCGGCTGAATCGACGAGATCCGCCACGTTGGCGAAATGCTCCATCCGGATGAAGGCGATGTAATCGGCCAGGTCGACGAGGCGCAATTCGCGCACTACCGGCTGGATGGCCGTTGCGACAAGGACTTCACGGGACGAAGCATGCTGCTGATGTTTCATGACTGATTGCGCTGAGCCCTGTTTCCGTAAACGATCCGCACCAGTTCGGCGACGGCCTGATAGAACTGCGATGGAATGATATTATCCACCGAAACTTGCTTGTACATGGAGCGGGCTAGAGCCACGTCCTCGAAGACCGGAATGCCGTTCTGTTCGGCGATCTCGCGGATCTTCAGCGCCACCAGATCTTGCCCCTTGGCGAGCACGACGGGCGCCGCATCCTCGTTGCGCACATAGCGCAGCGCGATGGCGAAATGGGTCGGATTGGCGATCACCAACGTTGCTTTCGGCACCGCTGTCATCATGCGCTGGCGGGCCCGGTCGCGCGCGATGGAGCGCAGGCGCGACTTGACGATCGGATCGCCTTCCGACTGCTTCATCTCGTCCTTGACCTCTTGTTTGGTCATGCGCTGTTCCTGGAACCAGTGGAAGCGCGACCACACGATGTCGGCGACGCCGATCACCCCCATGACGAAAACGATCGCCACCAGGATATCGACGGCGATATCGCGGATGACACTTCCGAAGGCCACAGGATTGGTGATCATGCCGGCGAGCAGTCGCCGATGATCGTCCGAGAGGACGAAGTACAGCACGATCATGACGAAGCAGAGCTTGGCCAGCGACTTCAGGAATTCGGCGAAGCCCTGCGCGCCAAACATGCGCGACCAGCCCTTGGTCAGCGAGATCCTCGAAGCTTGCGGGCGGATGCGTTCGCCAACGAACTGCGGAATGTTCTGGACCAGCGATGCGCCGAGACCGGCGACCACGAGCAACAAAAACAGGCTTGCGACTGCCCGCCCGACCTCGACAACGACAGCCTGGTAGAGCTCGATCACGTCGCGCTCGGTACCAAGCGGCCAGGCTTCCGGCTGTTCGAGGAAATTCGACAAAAAAACGCCGAGTTCGGCCACCGAGCTGCTGGCAAAGAACACGGTATAGACCATGATCGCCAGAAACGAGGTGAAGATCGCGACTTCCTTGGAGACAGGCAATTTGCCTTTCTCCATCGTGTCGCGGATCTTCTTCTCAGTCGGCTCTTCTGTTTTGGAGTCTTTGTCTTCGTCCGACATCGCTCAGCAGTCCCGCGCGGACGGGATCAGGCGGCTTCTTGCGTCGTTGGCAGTTCGAGGAGACCCTCGTTTGCCATGCGCAAAGCCGTGGAGGCAATGGTCTTGCGGGCACGCAGGATGTCGGCAGGCTGGATGCCTTCCGATCCCTGGCTGAGTTCGGATTCGATCATGCGGCGCGAGCGCGCGCCGATCGACGACAGCACAGCCTCGGCAAGCGGCAGGGCCGTGCCACGCAAGGCAAGCGTGATAAGCTCGCTCGACAACCCGTCGAACAGCGCCACGCGCGCTTTCTGCGACATCGTGGGAACATCGTCGAAAGAAAACAGCCGGGCGCGGATGGCATCGAGATCGGCCATGCCGACCTCGCGCAGGTCGCTCATCACTTCTTCGAGCTGCGACTTGTCGAGTTCGTTGAGCACGCTGGCGACGCGGGTCTGCCCGGCCGAGGTATCCTTCTGGGCGCTTTCGGTCAGAACGCGGGTGCGGATCTGGTTTTCGACCAGCCTGGTCGCAGCTTCAGATACGTTCGTCAGTTCCATCATCCGCTTGATGATTTCGCTGCGCGCCGGCTTTTCCATCGTCAGCACCACGCTTGCGGCATAGTTCGGCGCGAGGTTGGACAGGATCATCGCCGACGTCTGCGGATGCTCATTGGCAAGGAAAGCGCCGATCTGGGCGGCTTCGAGCTTTTCGAGCTGCGGCCACACCGGCACCGTTGTGTCCTTCTTGGCCATGGGCTCGTCCTTGCCCATCAGCGCCTTCATCTCTTCGGGCGACAAGGACTCGTTGAGGATCGTGTCCATCTTGTCTGCGGAATCGAGCAGGCCCGCGCCTTCGGTGAACTCGGCCTCGAATTCGGCGACGATCCGTTCAAGGTCGGCCTGCGGAATGGTCTGCAGCAGCCGCGCGCCTTCGATCAGCGCCTTGAGTTCATCTTGCTTGAAGAACTTGAGCAGCCGGCTCGCCGACGGCTTGCCCATCGCCACCAGTATGGCCGCCGCCTTTTGCGGCCGCGTCAGCGTCGCCAGCGTCGTCATGCGGAAGCCTTTCGAAAAGCAAGGGAAAGCACGTTCAAGGTCCTCAAGCGGTCTTGGTCGCGGCAACGATCTCGGTCAGGCGGATACCAAAGCGCGACGGATCGCTTTCGAGCACGGTGATTTCGCCGCGCGCGATCCGGCGGCCATTGACCACCACGTCGACCGGCTCGCCGATGCGACGGTCGAGTGCGATGGTCGAACCCTTCTGCAGCGTCATCAGGTCAGCCACCGGCATTTCGGTGCTGCCGAGCACGATCTGCACCTCGACTGGAATGTCGAAGATGACGCTGTTGTTGCCAACGCTGGAGGTGCGGGCAATACCGGGACGCTTTTCTTCTTCGCTCAGAACGCCACGCAGTTCTTCGATGGCGCGGTTGAGCTGGTCGTCCTCGACTTCGACTTCGACTTCGGGCTTTTCGACCTCGGGCTTGGACTGCGCCTTGCTCATCGGTGTTCTCCAGTTCTGTCGTTCGCGGTGCCTCACGCTGCTTGGCAGCGCATCGGCTCAGCCCGCGACGATCCCTTCAATTGTTTCTTCAGTGGCGTCGATCGGACGCTTGATGCGTACGGTGTAGTTCTGGCCGAGCTTGCCGAACTCGCAAGCAAACAGCGTCTTGCCACGCGCGGCGATCACGGCATTGGACTGGGTGTTCTCAGCCAGTTCGATGACCTGCCCGACCGCGAGCCCAGTCAGGTCGCCGAGCGTCAAGCGCCCGAGCGGCATCGATGCTTCAAGGCGCACGGTCGAACGCATCAGCTCGTCGGAAAAGCGTGACCGCCACTCGGTCGTCGGGATTGCCTCGGCTTCCTTCTCGGCCTTTGAGCGGCGATCTTCGATCAGCACGCGCTGCGGCAGGGTCAGCACCAGCAGGCCGCGCGACACGGCCGTCGAGATCGACAGCGTGACGCGGGCGGAAGGCCCGTCGCGGAAAACATGCTTCTTCATGACAGTGCCGGTCATCGCTTCGGCCACCGGCAGCTTGACGCCGAGACCACCGTCAGGGCCTTGCACGTTCATGGCGCGCGCCACGTCCTGGAAAATCAATGTCGCAACGCTCGTCTCGATCGACGACAGCTCGCGGTCGATCGGCGCAACCTCGCGGCTCGGATCGCCGCCGAACATGATATGCACCAGGATCGCCAGCGCTTGCGGATCGAGCGTCATCACCAGCCCGTCCGGAGACGTCTGGGTGATCGCGACCGACATGGCCTGGTTGCTTTTACCCGCCTTGGCGTCGGCCATGCGGGCGAGCTTGACTTCGACCACCTCGACGAAGACCTGCTCCGGCAGCACTTCGCTCAAATACTTGGCAATCAAAGGCGACGAGCGCTCGGCCAGACGACGGGCGGCGGAATGCACCTTGGCCGGCTCGCCGGTGTCGCCCAGAAGGCGCTCGATCACGATGTCGCGTGGTTCCGCYGGGCTTGCGGTGGTGTTCATGGCTTGCGATGCCCTTTGTCAGCGTCCCGCATCGGTCAGGCCGCCTTCTTTTCGGTATTGCCGGTGTTCAGCGTGCTCTGCTCCACCGCATCGATCGACGGGCGATCATAAGACGAGATCGTCTTGCGGCCGAACTCGATCGCCACCTGCGGCAGCGAGCCGTTCATGTAGGCAAGCAGCGTCTGCTTCACGACGATATAGAGGCGGTTTTTCTTCTCGCGGACCGTCTTGACCTTGGTGGCGATCGGGTTGACCACCGAATAGGACAAGAAGATGCCGAGGAAGGTGCCGACAAGAGCCGCACCGATCAGGCCGCCGAGTATCTCGGGYGACTGGTCGAGCGCGCCCATCGCCTTGACCACACCGAGCACGGCGGCGACGATGCCGAGCGCCGGCAGGCCGTCGCCGACCGCGACCAGCGCATGATAGGACTTGAGCTTGTCGGCACGGATGGTCTGGATTTCTTCGTCCATCAACGCTTCGATCTCGTGCGAACGTGCGTTGCCGATGATGATGATGCGGCAATAGTCGCAGATGAAATGCGTCAGGTCGTAGTTTTTCAGCACCGTCGGGAAAGCCTGGAAGATCGCCGACTCGTCCGGATTGTCGATATGGGCTTCGACTTCCGAACGCGTCTTGGTGCGCAGCTCGCGCATCAGGGAATGCAGCACGCCCAGCGTTTCAAGATAGTCCTGCTCTTTCGGCACCGCCTGCTTGAAGGCCTCCATGATGCCCCTGCCGGTGTCCTTGACGGTGGCCATCGGGTTGGCCACGAGGAAGGTACCGAGGGCAGYCCCGCCGATGATGACGAGTTCCCAGGGCTGCATCAGCACGTTTAGATGTCCGCCCATCGCCATGAAGCCGCCAAGCACACAGCCCAGCGTCACGACGAGTCCGATCAGAATGCCCACAGGCAGGTCCTTCCGCATTCAAAGCACTATGCAGACACAGATAGCTCGCGTGCCTTGTGTGAGGCTTGAAGGAACGCAGCAAAATGATTCAGCCTCGCGCAAGCATTTGAGCGTAGCCTTCCCCGACTATCCTGCGGCGGAAGGGCTATTGTCATGCTCAATACCTATACAAGCTATCACCTGATCGCGAGGGACATCGGCAAGGCAATCGACCGTGTCGAGTCCCAGCCCACCGTCGAGCGCGAGACCGAATATTATTTGAAGAACATCAAAAACGTGAAATCGATCGACGAGTTCGTCAAGAACGACCGTCTGTTCAAATACGCCATGAAGGCGCACGGTCTCCAGGACATGGCCTACGCCAAGGCGTTCATGGTCAAGGCCCTGAAGGAAGGCATCACCAGCAAGGACAGCTTCGCCAACAAGCTGACCGACAAGCGCTACGCCGAATTCGTCAAGAGCTTCAATTTCGCCGAGCTCGGCCCGCAGGCCACCACCTACAACAAGGCCCAGCAAGGTGCCGTCAGTCAATATCTGGTCAAGGCAGAACTGGGCGGCCTCGACCCCAAGTCGGAAGCCGTCCAGAAAGAGGTCAAGTACTACCTCGACAACATCATCAAGGTGAAGTCCGCCAAGGACCTGCTGGGCGACGACAGGCTGTACAAATTCGCCATGACGTCCTTCGGCATCGAATCTTCGATCCCCAACAAGGAGATGATGGAGAAGGTCCTGGCTGGCGGCGTTCGCGATCCGAATAGCTACGCCAACCAGATGACGAACAAGAGCTACGCCGCCTTCGCCAGCACGTACAATTTCGAGGCCAATGGCGAGACTGCCACCACCACCAATCCCTCCCAGAGGCCGGCCGTCGACAAGTTCATGCGCCAGACGCTGGAGGAAAATGCAGGCAAGGACAATGAAGGCGTGCGCCTGGCGCTCTATTTCGAGCGCAAGGCATCGACCATCACCAGCTTCTACCAGGTGCTTGCCGACCCCGCCCTCGCCAAGGTCCTGCGCACGGCGCTTGCTCTGCCCGAATCCTTCGCCGGCGCCAATATCGACCGCCAGGTCGCGCTGTTTGAGAGCAAGCTCAATGTCGAGGACTTCTCCAATCCCAAGAAGCTCGGCGAATTCATGAAGCGCTTCACCAGCCTTTGGGAAATCAACAACCCCTCCTCACCGGTGCAAGCCTCCGTCGGCGTGCTTTTCGGCGGCTCGCCGGCCGCTGGCGTATCGACCGACCTGCTGTTTGCCATGCAGAAGCTGAGGTTCTGAGGACATCATGCAAAACGGTCTCTACGTCGCGCTTTCCGCCCAGGTCGCACTCGAAAAACGCCTCAACACCATCGCCGACAACGTCGCCAACGCATCCACCGTCGGCTTCCGCGCCACCGGGGTGAAGTTCGAGGACGTCGTCTCCGGCCTCGGCCAGAAGTCGGTGTCCTTCACCTCGCCCGGCGACACCTATCTTTCGACCCAGCATGGCGGCATGCGTGAAACCGGCAACCCGTTCGACTTCGCCATTCGTGGCGACGCCTGGTTCGGCATCGACACGCCCGCCGGCGTGGTGATGACGCGCGACGGCCGCTTCTCCATGACCCAGGACGGCCAGCTCGTCACCGTCGAGGGCCACCGGGTTCTCGACGCCGGCGGCGCGCCGATACAGCTCGACCCGCGTGCCGGCCCTCCGACAGCGGGTGCCGACGGCGCGCTGCGCCAGGGTGACCGCCTGGTCGGCGCCATCGGCCTCTACGAGTTCAATCCCGGCATCAACTTTGTCCGCTATGGCAATTCGGGCGTCGTGCCGCCGACACCGCCCCAGCCGATTGTCGACCGCATGAACGCCGGCATCGTCCAGGGCTTCGTCGAAGAGTCCAACGTCAATCCGATCAAGGAGATGACCAAGCTCATCATGGTGCAGCGTGCCTTCGAAAACACCGCCGCGCTGATACGCCAGAACGAAGCCTCGTTCTCCGACGCCATCAAGACGCTCGGCTCGAAATAAGTGAGCACGTCCCTGACCGCCATCCGCAACGGGCCACAGCCGGTCCACCACAATCGGCTCGAGGCGCTGGAGCGTATCCAGAACCGCTTCACTGACGACCGCCTGCTGGTCAGGCGTGGGGGCAGGGTCAGCGAAATCGCGCCCACCCACTATAAGGTCGGCGGCCTGTCCGCGAGCGCGCGGCTCGGCGACATCGTCGAGCACCGTGGACACGGCCGCAACCGCCGTGGCGAAATCGTCCAGATCGGCCGCGACGAAGTGCTGGTCGCCCCTTATGAGAGCAGTGCCGAGGTCGGGGTTGGCGATGCCGTCTTCACCCGCGGCCCGATCGCCATCACCCCGCATCCGAGTTGGCGCGGACGCGCCATCGACGCCCTTGCACGGCCCATCGACGGTGGTGCACCGCTGATCCGCAACGCCAAGCAGGACGCGGCCGAAGCCGTGCCGCCAGCAGCGCTCGCCCGCCAGCGCGTCGAAACCGGCTTCATGACAGGTGTCCGCGTCATCGACATCTTCACCCCGCTCTGCCTCGGCCAGCGCATGGGCATTTTCGCCGGCTCCGGCGTCGGCAAGTCGACGCTTCTTGCCATGCTCGCCGGCGCCGATGCCTTCGACACGGTCGTCGTCGCCCTGATCGGCGAGCGTGGCCGCGAAGTCCGCGAATTCCTCGAAGACACCATCGGTGCGGCCTCCATGGCCAAGACGGTCGCGGTCGTTGCCACCTCCGACGAGAGCGCGATGATGCGCCGCCGTGCGCCCGACACAGCTATGCGCGTCGCCGAGCATTTCCGCGACCGTGGCGACCGCGTGCTTCTGGTACTGGATTCGATCACCCGCTTTGCCCACGCGCTGCGCGAAGTCGCCATCGGTGCCGGCGAACCGCCGGTCGCGCGCGGCTATCCCGCGTCCGTCTTCACCGACCTGCCCAAGCTGCTTGAGCGCGCTGGCCCCGGCATGGAAGGCACCGGCTCGATCACCGCGATCATCTCGGTGCTCGTCGATGGCGACGACCACAACGATCCGGTCGCGGATTCCGTCCGCGGCATCCTCGATGGCCACGTCGTGCTCGACCGCTCGATTGCCGAACAGGGCCGCTATCCGCCGGTCAATCCGCTATCCTCGATCTCGCGTCTGGCCGGCAAGGCCTGGACTCCAGAACAGCGCCAGCTTGTCAGCAAGCTCAAGGCTATGATCTCGCGTTTCGAAGACACGCGCGACATCCGCCTGCTCGGCGCCTACCAGGCCGGCGCCGATCCGGAGCTCGATCTCGCCGTGCGCCAGGTTCCGGTGATCTACGAGGCGCTCGGCCAGTCGCCTGCCGATGGGCCTTCGCTAGATCCGTTCTCCGATCTCGCACGTCACCTGAAAGCCAAGGATAGAGCCCATGTTCAGGCGGAATGACCCGGCAAGCGTGTTCCTCGAAATGATCGGGAGCAAGGACAAGCCGCTCACGCTGCTCCAGCGCCTCGGCTTGAAGCGCTCGCCGCTGACCATCACCCCAAGGCGCGAAAAGCGCGACCGCAGCAGCGACTTCGTCATCGCTGGCCTCGGCATCGCGCTCGGTCTCACCTGCGCACTGTTTCCCTGGTATATCTTCTTCAACCAGGAGAAATTCGGCGTCCGCGCGATGAAATTCTCTGGCGGCGGCCAGAACCAGCAACCGATTCCGCTCGCCATGGGCCAACAGGTCAACCGCATAGGCGCGCCTATGTCGGTCGAAGATATTCCGCCGATGAAGCTCGACCTCTTTGCCACCGGCTCGCTGCGCCGCGACAAGGACGACGAGGTTGGCGTTCCGGGCGTTACCGAACAGCCCTTCCCCGGACCGAAGATCGAATTCAAGCTCGTTCATATCGCCAATGGCCGAGCCATGGTCGAAGACGATGCCGGCGTCTGGATCGTCCAGCGTGGCTCGCCGCTGCCCGACTCGAGCCGTGTCGCCTCGATCGAACAGCGCGACGGCAAATGGGTGCTCGTCACCTCGCGCGAAGAGGTCTTCCACGTCTCGCCTTGAGCTGGTTTTGCCGAAGGACCGCCGCGCAAGGCCCGCGCAAGACTGACGCAATAGTGTTTGGAAATCTGCTCGGAGATTTCCATGGACCCCGTCAACCTGTTCGATCTGGCCGCCCAGCAGGCACGCTGGCTTTCGGTGCGCCAGAACACCATCGCCGGCAACGTCGCCAACGCCAACACGCCCGGCTATCGGACCAACGACATCGAGCCCTTCGAGCGCGTGCTTGACCGTTCGCGCGTCGCCATGGCGTCGACCCAGAAGGGCCATCTCACCGGTGGCGCCACCGAAGCAGGCTACGCGGTCAAACCCGAAGAACCCAAGCACGCGGTCCTGCCATCCGACAATACGGTGGCGGTCGAAGACGAGCTCATGAAAGCCGGCGAAGTCCGCCGTTCGTTCGAGCTCAACACGGCCATCGTCAAGGCCTTCCACCGCATGATCATGCTCAGCACAAAGGCCTGACAGGGATGGATCCGCTCGTTTCAGCACTTAAGGTCGCAGGCTCCGGTCTCGGAGCCCAGTCCGAACGCCTTCGCATCGTTTCGGAAAACCTTGCCAACGCCCAGTCTACCGGCAACACGCCCGGTGCCGACCCCTATCGCCGCAAGACCGTGAGCTTCGCTGCCGAGCTCGACCGCGCAACCGGCGCTTCAACCGTCGAGATCGCCTCGATCGGCCATGATCAGTCGGCGTTTCCGCTGGAGTTCCAGCCCGGCAACGAGGCCGCCGACGCCAGCGGCTTCGTCAAGATGCCCAACGTCAATGTCATCATCGAAATGGCCGACATGACCGAGGCCAACCGTTCCTATGAAGCCAACCTGCAGGTCATCAAGCAGGCGCGCGATCTCATTTCCATGACCATTGATCTTATGAGGAGCCAGTAATGATCGGCAGCATCAGCCCACTCGGCACGCAGCTACTGAGCAAGCCGACGAGCGTCGTGCCCGAGGCTGGCGCAGCCGCAGCTGGCGGCGTCGGCTCGTCCTTCGCGGCAGCCCTTGCGGACGCCGCCGCACAGACCAAGGCCACCTTGCACAAGGCAGAGCAGCTCTCGCTTTCCGGGCTTCAGGGCAAGGCCGACACCCGTGAGGTTGTCGACGCGGTGATGAGTGCCGAGCAGGCGCTGCAGGCGGCCGTCGCCATCCGCGACAAGATCGTCACGGCATATCTCGAAGTCAGCCGCATGGGCATCTGAGGAACATTCCGATGAAAGCGCTAGCCATTGCCGCTACGGGCATGAATGCCCAGCAGACCAATCTCGAGGTGATCGCGAACAACATCGCGAACATCAACACCACCGGCTACAAGCGCGCCCGCGCCGAATTCTCCGATCTGCTCTATCAGGTCGACCGCCTGCAAGGTGTGCCCAATCGCGCCAATTCGGCGATCGTGCCGGAAGGCGTCAGCATCGGCCTCGGCGTCAAGACGGCGGCCGTGCGCAACGTCCACATCCAGGGCGGCCTGACCAGCACCACCAACGAGTTCGACCTCGCCTTGTCAGGCAAGGGCTGGTTCCAGATCGAAGGTGCCGACGGCCAGACACTCTACACCCGCGCCGGCTCGTTCAACAAGAACGCCACCGGCCAGCTGGTCACCGTCGACGGCTTCAACGTCGTCCCGGCGATCACCGTGCCGCAGGATGCGGTCGAGGTCATCGTCAACAATTCCGGCCAGGTCTTCGCCCGGCTCGACGGCCAGGCAGCGCTCCAGCCGCTGGGCGACCTGACGCTTGCCAACTTCGCCAACGAAGCGGGGTTGATGCCTCTCGGCGACAATCTCTTCCAGGAAACCGAAGCCTCGGGTGCCGCCAATGTCGGCGTGCCTGGCGATCCCGGCTACGCCACGATCAAGCAGGGCTACCTGGAAAACTCCAACGTCGACCCGGTCAAGGAAATCACCGAGCTGATCTCGGCGCAGCGCGCCTACGAGATGAATTCCAAGGTCATTCAGGCGGCCGACGAAATGGCCGCTGTCGTCTCCAAGAACATCCGGTGAGCATCATGCGGCGACGGAACGCCCTCCTCCATATCCGCACGGCGGTCCTCGCGTTCGCCATGCTTGGCAGCGCAGCGATGGCCGCCGAACAGGAGGTGGTGCTCGTTCCCAACCGCGTCATCTACCCCGGCGAAGCGATCGCCTTGTCCGCGCTCAAGGAAGTCACGCTCAAGCCGGGCAAGGTTCGCCCGGACGCGGTCGCGACGCTTGCCAAGGAGCTCGACGGCAGGGTTGCCAAGCGCACGCTGCTGCCCGGCCGCTATATTCCCGTCAATGCGTTGCGCGAGGCCTGGCTGGTCGACCGCGGCGCCTCCGTCCAGGTCGTGTTCGCCGCGGGTGCTCTCCTGATCTCGGCTACCGCCGTCACGCTCGAACCGGGTGCTGCCGGCGACCTTGTCAAGGTCCGCAACATAGACAGTGGCAAGGTCCTCAGCGGCACGGTCATGGCCGACGGCTCGATCCACGTGGGTGCCATATGATCCGCAGACTGTTGCTCGCGGCAGTTGCCGTTCTTGGCCTCCAGAACGCTTACGCCGACGGTCCCGACGGCGTTCCTGCCTCCGAGCTGGCAGCGCGTGCCGCCAAGGCTGGCGGCGATGATGGCTTTGGCAGCGGTGGTGACGGCGGACGGCAGACCACGCTCAACAGCGGCGGCGCGCATCTCATCAATGTCCGCATCAAGGACGTCGCCTCACTGCAGGAATCCCGCGACAACCAGCTTGTCGGCTACGGCCTCGTCATCGGCCTGCCGGGCACCGGCGACAGCCTGCGCAACTCGCCCTTCACCGAACAGTCGATCCGCGCCATGCTCGAAAATCTCGGCATCGCCTCGGAGGACGGCCGCCTGCGCGTCAAGAATGTCGCTGCGGTGGTTGTCACGGCCAACATGCCGGCCTTCGTGCAGTCCGGCGCCCGCATCGACGTCAACGTCTCCTCGCTCGGCGATGCCACAGCGATTTCAGGCGGCACGCTGGTGATGACGCCGCTCAAGGCGCCGGACGGCGAGATCTATGCCGTCGCCCAGGGCTCGCTGCTGGTCGGCGGCTTTGCCGCGCAAGGCAATGCCGAAAAGGTGATCCAGGGCGTTCCGACCGCCGGCCGCATCCCCAACGGCGCCATCGTCGAGCGCGAGGTCAAGGCCCGCTTCGGCGACGAGAACGTTCTGACGCTGCAGCTCTTCAATCCCGATTTCTCGACAGCGGTGCGTATCGCTGACGCCGTCAACGACTATGCCCGCCACCGTTTCGGCAAGCGCGTGGCCGGCGAGCAGGACTCGCGCACCGTCGTCATCCGCAAGCCCGAAGGTGTGTCGACCGCGCGCTTTTATGCCGAGCTCGAAAACCTGATGGTCATGTCCGACACCCCGGCCCGGGTCGTCGTCGACGAGCGCACCGGCACCATCGTCATCGGCAACGAGGTCAAGATCTCGCGTGTCGCCATCAGCCACGGCACGCTTACGGTCCGCATCACCGAGCAGCCGCGCGTCGTCCAGCCCGAGCCGTTCGCGCGCGGCCAGACCGCGATCGAGGACTTCACCGTCATCGAGACGGAGCGTCCCGACTCCAAGCTGGCCATGCTCGACGGCCCCGACCTGCAGACGCTGGTCGCCGGTCTCAACCGCCTCGGCGTCAAGCCGGACGGCATCATCGCAATCCTCCAGGGCATCAAGTCGGCAGGCGCGCTGCAAGCCGACCTGGTGGTTCAATAGGCCATGGCCATGACAACAAGCCATTTCCAGATGTTCTACCGCCAGGCCCTCCCCGTAGCGGCACTGGCCATCGTCCTTGCCGGCGGCGGCTTGGCCCGCGCCGAACAGATGCTCGTTCAGGGCACGCCCACCCAGGTCATGCCGCGCGAGGTCAAACCGCAAGTTTCACCCGAGCACACCGCGACAATCCCGCCAAACACGGTCGAGCCGAGCGAAGTCGAGCGCTTCTGCTCCAACATCGCCGACGCTGCCCGCGACCGTCGCTACGCGCTTCAGGCCGAAGAGCTGAAGAAGCTCCAGGCCGAAGTCGACAAGCGCATTGCAATGCTCGAGGAGCGCAAGACTGAATACGAGACATGGCTGAAGCGCCGCGAGGTCTTTTTGGCCCGCGCCGAAGAAGGCGTCGTCCAGATCTATTCGCGCATGAAACCCGATGCCGCCGCTGAGCGCCTGGCGGTCATGAATATCGACCTCGCCGCCGCCATTCTGATGAAGCTCGACGCCCGCAAGTCCAGCGTCATCCTCAACGAGATGGAAAGCAAGTCGGCGGCCGAGCTGACCCGCATCATGGCAAGCGCATCCCGCCGGGAAGACCCAACATGACCAGAAAAGTCCTTCTCGCGGCCATGCTCGCAAGCCTCGCCGGCTGTGCCACCGACCTCAAGGAAATCAACAAGGAGCCGACCATGTCGGCGGTTGGTTCCGGCATCGAGGACGGCAGCTCGTCAATGTACCGCTACCCGGAATCGCCCTCGGCGCCGCCCAAGCGTTTCTCACTGTGGCAGGACAAGCAAAGCCGCATGTTCACCGACCCGCGCGCGCTCCAGGCTGGCGACATCCTCACCGTCAGGATCGAGATCGACGACAAGGCCCGCTTCAAGAACGAGTCCGAGCGCCAGCGCACGTCGAGCCGTGGCCTGGGCATGGGCCTCGACCTCGAATGGGACGGGGCCGGCACCAGCGGCTCGGCGGATGGAAACATCGACTCGAAAACCAAATTCACAGGCGACGGTGCCACCGCCCGTTCGGAGAAACTCAACCTGCTCGTTGCCGCCGTCGTCATGGAAGTGCTGCCTAACGGCAACATGATGATCCGCGGCTCGCAGGAGGTCCGCGTCAACGCCGAGCTGCGCGTGCTGACCATCGCCGGTATCGTGCGCCCGACCGATATCGGCCCGCACAACACCATTCCTTACGAGCGCATCGCCGAAGCCCGCATCTCTTATGGCGGTCGCGGCCGCATCTCCGAGGTCCAGCAGCCGCCCTACGGCCAGCAGTTCCTCGATCAGGTCCTCCCCTTCTAGGTCGGTCATGTCAGCAGTAGAACAGCCCCCCGCAGCAAAACCCGGCCGGTCACTGGTCATCCAGATCGGCATCCTGCTGATGATGACCTCGGCGGCCATCGGCATGGGCTGGCTGTCCGGCGGCTATCTCAAGGGCGAAGCCAAGCCGGCCGAACAGGTGGCCGCTGAGACGGCAAAGCCGCATGCGCCCAACAAGGACGCCAGCGATCCTGCAGCAGCCGGCACGTTGGTGCAGCTCCCCACCATCACCGCAAATCTCGCCGCGCCCGACACCATGTGGGTGCGCCTTGAGGTCTCGCTGGTGCTCGACGCGCCGCAACCGCCCGACCTCGCCGATCGCGTCCACCAGGACCTGGTTGCCTTCGTGCGCACGCTCAGGATCCATCAGATCCAGGGCGCCAGCGCTTTCCGCCATCTCAAGACCGACCTCGACGAACGCGCCGCGATCCGCAGCGACGGTCACGTCAAGGAAGTCCTGATCAGAACGTTGCTGTTTGAATGAAAAAGTTCCTGGCCACCGCAGCCATCCTCGCGGGCACCGCCCTGCCCGCGGGCGCGCAGCAGCTCGACCTGAGCGCGCTGGGCAACACCGACGGCGCCACCATCGGCTACATCATCCAGATGTTCGGCCTGCTGACCGTCTTGTCGGTGGCGCCGGGCCTGTTGATCATGGTGACGAGCTTCACGCGGTTCATCATCGCGTTTTCGATCCTGCGTACCGGCATCGGCCTGCAGTCGACTCCCGCCAACCTGATCCTCATCTCGCTGTCGCTGTTCATGACCTTCTACGTCATGGCGCCAACCTTCGATCAGGCCTGGCAAAACGGCGTCAAGCCGCTGATGGACAACCAGATCACCCAGACCGAGGCGGTCGATCGCATCTCCGATCCGTTCCGCACCTTCATGATGCGCAACGTCCGCGACAAGGACTTCAACCTGTTCGCCGACCTCGCCCGCGAGCGCGGCCAGACCGTATCGGAAGACAAGGTCGACCTGCGCATCCTGGTTCCCGCCTTCATGATCTCCGAAATCCGCCGCGGCTTTGAAATCGGCTTTCTGATCGTCCTGCCCTTCCTCGTCATCGATCTGATCGTTGCCACCATCACCATGGCCATGGGCATGATGATGCTGCCGCCCACGGTCGTGTCGCTGCCGTTCAAGATATTGTTCTTCGTCCTCATCGACGGCTGGAACCTGCTCGTCGGCTCTCTGGTTCGATCATTCACCTAGATCACCGCGCGTCCGATACGAGCGCACGAAAGGGCTCTCACGCTTTGATTTGACATATCGAACCGCAGTACGCCCATCGGCGCGCTGCGGTTGCAACGCTTGCAGCAAGCACACGCAAAACCGAAATAAATCAACAGGTTAATACTGATTTAACCATGCCGCTTAGACCTTTGGTAGGGACTGTCGGCCAGATTGCCCGACATGGCGGGTGACCTTCCTAGAAGCGCTCATTGGCATGATGCCTCTCCGCCATACCGGCCGATCCGGTATGTCCCTGTACCTTTGCATTCTTTAGGGGCGTTATTCCCATGACCAGCATCAACACCAACACCTCGGCAATGACTGCATTGCAGTCGCTTTCCGCAACCAACAAGAACCTTTCCACGACCCAGGGCCGCATCGCCACGGGCTTCCGCGTCGCTGAAGCTTCCGACAACGCCGCTTACTGGTCGATCGCCACCACCATGCGTTCCGACAACAAGGCCAACTCGGTCGTGCAGGATTCGCTCGGGCTCGGCGCCGGCAAGATCGACACCGCCTACACCGCGATGAACAAGGCCATCGAAGTCGTCGACAAGATCAAGGAAAAGATCCTCGCGGCCAAGAACGCCGGCACCGAAGATCGCAAGAAGATCCAGAGCGAAATCGCAACCTACCAGGCACAGCTCAAGGACAATATCGCCGGCGCCAACTATGCCGGGTCGAACCTGCTCAAGACCGGTTCGACTGCGACCGACGCGACAAATTTCAGCGTCATGACCTCCTACAATCGCGACTCGGCGGGCAAGGTCACTACAGGTCAGATCGATGTTGCACTCAGCAACGTTCGCCTGGTCAATACGGACGCTGCAGCCAAAAACGGCGTGCTCGATACAGAAACGGCCACGACCGGTGCGGGCGCTGTCACAGTCTCTGTCCTGACCCTGAGTGTCAGCACGGCAACGCTGGACAGCAAGGATTTCGACGACATGCTGACCGGCGTCGAAAAGGCACTCGGCTCAATGGCGACTGGCGCTGCAGAACTCGGTGCCTCCAAGGCTCGTATCGACATGCAGAAGGACTTCGTGTCCAAGCTCAGCGACTCGATCGACCGTGGCGTCGGCCAGCTCGTTGACGCCGACATGAACAAGGAATCGACCCGTCTGCAGGCCCTTCAGGTCCAGCAGCAGCTCGGCATCCAGGCTCTGTCGATTGCCAACTCCAACACCCAGTCGATCATGTCGCTCTTCCGCGGCTAATATCGGCAAATGTCGTCTCAGACATGAAGCTCGGGCCACATCTCGGTGTGGCCCGATTTCGTTTGGGCAGTCGCATCGGTTAAGATGGGCTAACAAATATTCAAATAAAACAGCAAGTTAATCGCAATTAACCATAATACTTAGAATTTTAATAGGAATTTTCCGCCAGATTACCCCTCATGGCGGGTGACCTTCCCTGAAGCGCTCATTGGCATGATGCCTCTCCGCCATACCGGCCGATCCGGTATGTCCCTGTACCTTTGCATTCTTTAGGGGCGTTATTCCCATGTCCAGCATCAACACCAACACCTCGGCAATGACTGCATTGCAGTCGCTTTCCGCAACCAATAAGAACCTTTCCACGACCCAGGGCCGCATCGCCACGGGCTTCCGCGTCGCCGAAGCTTCCGACAACGCCGCTTACTGGTCGATCGCCACCACCATGCGTTCCGACAACAAGGCCAACTCGGTCGTGCAGGACGCGCTCGGGCTCGGCGCTGGCAAAGTCGACACCGCCTACACCGCGATGAACAAGGCCATCGAAGTCGTCGACAAGATCAAGGAAAAGATCCTCGCGGCCAAGAACGCCGGCACCGAAGATCGTAAGAAGATCCAAAGCGAAATCGCAACCTACCAGTCGCAGCTCAAGGACAACATCGCCGGCGCCAACTATGCCGGGTCGAACCTGCTCAAGACCGGTTCGACTGCGACCGACGCGACAAATTTCAGCGTCATGACCTCCTACAATCGTAGCGCGGCCGGTGCTGTAACGACTGGCCAGATCGACGTTGCGCTCGCCAATACGCGCCTGATGAACACCGTCGCCGCCACCGCAGATGGTACGCTTGACAAGAACGGCACGGCCTCCGCGAAATCCGTTCTGAATCTCAGTGTCTCCGACCTGACAGGTGTGACCGGCTACACCGCTGGCACCCCAAGCACGGAAAGCGCCGCTTTCGACAACCTGCTGACCGACGTCGAAAAGGCTCTCAGCTCGATGGCGACTGGCGCTGCAGAACTCGGTGCCTCCAAGGCTCGTATCGACATGCAGAAGGACTTCGTGTCCAAGCTCAGCGACTCGATCGACCGTGGCGTTGGCCAGCTCGTCGATGCCGACATGAACAAGGAGTCGACCCGTCTGCAGGCCCTCCAGGTCCAGCAGCAGCTCGGCATCCAGGCTCTGTCGATCGCCAACTCCAACACCCAGTCGATCATGTCGCTGTTCCGCGGCTAATTGAGCATCGCCGACGATCAGCTTTGGTCTTCGGAGTAGCAGCCAAGAGCCGTCTCAGGCACTTGCCGCTAAGAACGGGCCGCACCGCAAGGTGCGGCCCGATTTCGTTTGGACCCGCTAGCTCGGCGCAAGCCACCTTCCACATAAATGCCCCTGCGTCACCGAACCGCGCAAACGCTCGAGTCGCCGAACGCTCTTAATCCACCGTTAACCATGAACCGCTAGTTATGGTTAACCAATTGCCATGCGGTTCATCGCTGCCACGGGGCGGAAACGAACAGCATCAGCGACCGGTCCACAGCCGCAGTCAGCGGCGCGGTTTTGACAGAGGGGGCTATTTTCGATGTCCAGTATTATGACCAACGCTTCGGCAATGACGGCTCTCCAAAGCCTCAGCGCCACCAACAAGGCGCTTCAGACCACCCAGGGGCGCATCTCGACCGGCTTCCGCGTCGCCGAAGCCTCTGACAACGCCGCCTACTGGTCGATCGCCACGACCATGCGCTCCGACAACAACGTCAATTCGGTCGTGCAGGACGCGCTCGGCCTCGGCGGCGGCAAGGTCGATACCGCCTACACCGCGATGAACAACGCCCTCACCGCCGTCGACAAGATCAAGAAGAATTTGCTGCTGGCCAAGAATGTCAGCCCTGAGCAACGCGCCAAGCTCCAGACCGAAATCGACACATATGTCGACCAGCTCAAGGACGCCATCGGCGGGGCCAACTATGCTGGCTCCAACCTGCTCCAGACCGACTCCTCGAAGGATACGGGCAATCCTGCGGGTACCCCTCCTGTTCCAGAGAGCAACAACCTAAGCATCATCTCGTCATACAACCGCGATTCGTCCGGCGCCGTTTCGACCGGCAGCATCGATATCGCGCTGACTAATGTCCGGCTAATCGATACCGTAATACCTGCTGCCGGCCCCCCCGCTGTCGTCTCGAAAGGCATTCTGGATATGGCTGGATACGCTTCCGGCGTTTCCGCTTTAAACATCAACGTGCTAAACCTTGCAGCTGTAACGGCACGAGACAGCACGGGCACAATCATCACCACGCCTACCGAAGCGCAGAAATTCGATGCCTTGCTGACGGACGTCGAAACGGTGCTCGCCAAGATGGCCGACGGCGCGTCCGAACTCGGTGCCGCCAAGACCCGCATCGACATGCAAAAAGACTTCGTGTCCAAGCTGATGGACTCCATCGACCGCGGCGTAGGCCAGCTCGTCGATGCCGACATGAACAAGGAATCGACCCGCCTGCAGGCGCTTCAGGTCCAGCAGCAGCTCGGCATCCAGGCGCTGTCGATCGCCAACTCGAACTCGCAAAGCATCCTGGCGCTGTTCAAGGGCTGATCGGCCGCTCTCAGAACCAGCGCATCTATTTGCCATGGGCCGCGCATCTTGCGCGGCCCATATCATTTTCGCGCAAGCTTCGCGGTCTAGGGTCTGCCGGATAGTTTTGCGGGGAACCTACGCACGTGCCTGAACAGCTACAGAGCATAGTCGCCAATCTCAGGAGTTTCGGCCCACGCCGGCTCGCCATCTTGGCTGGCATCGCAGCGCTGGTCCTCGCCGTCATCGGCGTGGGGTCCATCTATCTCAACCGTCCGGCCTACGAGACGCTTTATGTCGGGCTCGAACGCTCCGACGTGAACCAGATCGGCATGGTGCTCGGCGAGGCCGGCATCGGCTTCGACGTCGCCTCCGACGGCACCACTGTCCTGGTACCCGCCGGCAAGACCTCGCAGGCGCGCATGCTGCTTGCCGAAAAGGGGCTGCCCACCAGCGCCAACGCCGGTTACGAGTTGTTCGACAATGTCGGCTCGCTCGGCCTCACCTCCTTCATGCAGCAAGTCACCCGCGTGCGTGCATTGGAAGGCGAGATCGCCCGCACCATCCAGTCGATCTCGGGCATCAAGGCCGCCCGCGTCCACATCGTGATGTCCGAGCGCGCCAATTTCCGCCGCGACGAGCAGAAGCCGTCGGCTTCGGTGGTCATCCGCGCAGCGAGCATGGATGCCGACAAGAGCGCCATGTCGATCCGCCATCTCGTCGCCGCAGCCGTCCCCGGGCTCGACGCCGAACGCGTGACGGTGCTCGATTCGAGCGGCAATCTGCTTGCAGCCGGCGATGACCCCAGCAATTCGAGTGCAGCGCGCTCCATCGGCGTCGAACGCACCGTCGAGACCCAGATCGAAGACAACATCCGCCGCGCACTTTCTGCCTATCTCGGCCCGGACAATTTCCGCGCCAGCGTCAAGGCCGACGTCAACACCGATACGCGTCAGACCGACGAGACCATCTTTGATCCGGAATCGCGCGTCGAGCGCTCCGTCCAGGTCGTGCGCGCCAATGAAGCCAGCAACCAGAAGCAGTCGTCCACGCCTGCCACTGTCGAACAGAACCTGCCTGACGCCGAAGCAGGTGCCGCAACTGACGGCCCGCAGTCGAACTCAAACAGCGACCGCAAGGAAGAGATCACCAATTACGAGATGAACTCGAAGCGTATCGCCACCGTCTCGAATGGCTATTCGGTGACCAAGATGTCGATCGCCGTCGTCGTCAACCAGCAGCGCCTGGCAGCCATCCTTGGCAAGGACGCGACGCCTGAAGCCATCGCCGCCCGTGTCGCCGACATCCAGAAGATGGTGACCTCGGCCACCGGCTTCGACGAGAAGCGCGGCGACCTGATCAACGTCTCGGCCGTCGAATTCATCGACGGTCTCGACGGCGAAGCGATCGCAAGCCCCGGGGCCTTCGCTTCCGTCGGCCAGCATGCCGGCACGCTGATCAACGCCGCGGCCTTCATCGTCGTTGTCTTCCTCGTCGCCTTCTTCGGCTTGCGGCCGATGGCGGCGGCACTTTCCAGGCCAGCCACTGCAGCCATCGCGGGACCCAGCTTCGATGAAGTGCAGCGTTCGTTGCCGACGCCCGATGCGTCCGCTGAGGCGGAGGCGCAGGCCGCCCTGCCCGGATCGCGGCCCAGCAACGCCATCGACGATCTGCGCAACAAGCTGCGCCCCGCCCCGCAGGACCGCCTCGCCCGCATGGTCGACATCAACGAAGAGCGCACCGCACTGATCCTGCGCAAATGGGCTGCCAAGGAGGTAGCCGCCTGATGTCGATTGCAGCGCTTTTCGAAAGGCTGACCGATTTCGCGCCGTTGGCTCCCAACGGGCCCGACCTCGAAACGCCGGCCGCAAGTACTTACCCCAAGGCAGTGCCCGATCCGGACATCCCGGCGATCGTCGCCGAGGCGGTCGCTCACGCCGAGGCCGAGCTGGCCGCGCGGCTGAGCGAGGAGCATGAGGCAGCCCTCGAAGTCGAGCGCCAGCGCCATGCCACCGAGATCGCCGATCTCGGCGCCCGCTTCGGTGCCGATACAGGTGCCGCCATCGCCATGCGCATCGGCGAGATGGAAACGCGCCTCGTCCATCTCTCCACGGATGCCGCCGCCCGCATTGTCGCCGGCTTGGTCAGCGACGACATCCGCAGCCGCTCCATCGACGCCCTGGCCAGTGCCGTCATATCAGCCTGCGCCGACCGCGAGGCGGTGCGCATCAAGGTCAGCGGCCCGCAGTTCCTGTTCGACGCGCTGGCAACGGCCCTGGGCGAGCGCGCGGCCAATGTCGACTTCATCGAGGCTACAGGCTTCGATCTCAGTGTTTCGATCGACGACAACCTGTTTGAGACCCGTCTCGGCGAATGGTCTTCGGCCCTTTCCGAGACCTTGCCATGACTGCCACCGACGGCGGCGAGCCGCGCCACGAGATCATCATCGTCCGGCGTGCCCATGTCGATCACGATGAAGGCCATCACGGCGGTGCGTGGAAGATCGCCTTCGCCGACTTCATGACGGCAATGATGTGCTTCTTCCTGGTCATGTGGCTGATCAGTGCCGCCAACGAGCAGACCAAGGCGGCGGTCGCCAGCTATTTCAATCCGGTCAAGCTTGTCGACCGCAACGCCAGCCGCAAGGGGCTCGAAGAGCTTGGCGATGGCCCCAACTCCGTTGGCCTGACCGCTGAGACCCCGCAGGAAGCCTCAGGCAAGGCCGGCACCGACGGCCGCGGCAATGCCGGCCCGTCGACCGAGAAGAATTCGGCCGACTCCGCCGATTCCGTCAAGCGTTCCGACGACCACCTCTTCAACGACCCCTATGCCGTTCTCGCCGAGATCGCCCAGGAGACCGGCGCCAAGGCCAATGTCTCCGAACGCGGAGACGGCGGGGCGCAAAGTGCCGGCCCTTCGAGTGGTGCCACCGGCGGTGAAGCCTATCGCGATCCCTTCGCGCCCGATTTCTGGACCGAGCAGGTCGCAACACCCGCTGCCGAGGCAAGTGCCGAGCGTGCCTCGATCGAAGGCGATCCGGCAAAGCCGGGCGACAAGACCGCGCGCTCTGACACGTCGGAGCCTGTGAAGGCCGCCGAGCCCTCGTCCAAGGCAGCCGAACAAGCAACACCCCTTGCCCGTGAAAGCGCCAAGCCCGGCGATGCCCCCAAATCGGAGGCAGCCGAAGCCCAAGCTATATCCGAAAAGCCGAAGCCCAAGGACGATACGCCGAGCAAGGACACCATCAAGGACGCCGACGCTATCAGGCGCGAACTCGCCGAGGCCATCAAGTCGGGCCCAAACCTGCCCGACGGCGTCTCGGTCGTCGCCACCGACAGGGGCGTCGTCATCTCGGTTACCGAGCAGTTCAACTTCGGCATGTTCGAGATCGGTTCTGCCGTGCCGCGCAAGCAGCTCGTGCTTGCCATGGAAAAGATCGCCAAGACCATCTCGGCCCACGAAGGCCAGGTCTCGATCAACGGCCACACCGATGCCAGGCCGTTCCGAGGCGGCGGCTACGACAATTGGCGCCTGTCCACCGCGCGCGCCCATTCGGCCTATTACATGCTGGCCCGCGCCGGGCTCGACGAGAAGCGCATCGTCGAGGTCGCCGGCTTCGCCGACCGCAAGCTGAAAGACACAGCAGAGCCCTTCTCGGCCACCAACCGGCGCATCGAAATCTTGCTGGAGAAGCCTCAATGAGGCTGGCGGCATCTCTTTCAGGTGCGGCCCTCATCGCCCTGCTGGTTGCGGGCGTGCCAGGCCGCGCCATGGCCAGCGAAGCGCCAGCACTTGAGCCTTACCAGCTCGTGCGCTGCCTGCAGCTGTTGCAGGACCGCATTGCCGGCGGCGACCAGGCTTCGTTGCCGCTGCAGCGCCGACTGCTCGAAATGACCGACGAGCGCATGCGCACGGCCAGTACAGCCGCATTCAAGGACCCCAAGAATTTTCGCGCTTTGCTCATCTACGCCATGAGCGGCGGCAATCCGCTGACCATCGAACAGGTCCTGTCGCGGCTCACCCTCGAAGAGGCCGACCGCACGCTTGCGCAAGGCATCATCGACTATCTCAGGGGCAAGCCGAAAGGCGCGGTCGAAGCACTCGCCTCGATCGATCCGCTGACGCAGATCTCCGAGCTGGGCGCCTTCCTTGCCCTGGTCAAGGGTTCGGTCAGCATCACCGATGAGCCCGAAAAGGCGATGAAGCTGTTCGATCAGGCTCGCCTTTTGAGCCCCGGCACGCTGGTTGAGGAAGCAGCACTGCGCCGTTCGGTGACGCTTGCCAGCCGGATGGAGGACGGTGGCCGCTTCCTGCGCACCTCGACCCAATATGTCCGCAGCTACCTGCGCTCACCCTATGCCAGCCAGTTCGCCGATGCCTTTGTCGCTGGCGTCGTCACCCTGCACGCCTCGGTCAATCTCGACTCGATTGCCGAGATCACGGCGATGATGGATGCCGAGCAGGAGAAGGTCGTCTATCTCCGTATCGCTCGTCGCGCCGCGATCGACGGCCTGACCGAGCTTTCGGCGTTCGCGGCCGCCAGGGCCGAGCAAGGCCGCGACGGCAGTAACAGCACCGACCCGCGTGCTCAGCTCTATTCCGGACTTTCGGCTGTCACGTCGGGCAATGCTGCCGACATGCTGGGCATGCTTGGCGGTATCGACCGCGACAAGCTGTCCAAGGGTGACCGTGCTTTGCTCGACGCCGTCGAGGCAGTCGCCACCGAAATGACCTCGGCGGTACCGGCCTCGCCAGAAAGCAAGCCGAAACCAATCGACATCGAGGACCTGCCGCCAGCACCGCTCGACCTTGCATCGCCTCCGGCCGATCCAATGGTTCCCGATGCCGTCGAAGCGCCGGCTCCTGCGGCGCAGTCAATGCCCACGCTCCCGGAGCCGGCGATCGCCAAGGCACCCAGGGTCGTGCCGCTGACCAAGCCAGGACCCGCCGAGGCTGAAGACCCCAAGATCATCGAAGCGCGCCGTACTCTCGAATCCATAGACGAACTTCTCGGAGGCTCTCCCAAATGACCGACGGCATTAGCGCTGCGCTGGTGAGCCCGACCGCCAGACATCCATCGGCGGCAGACCGCAACGCTCTGGCAGGCAACGACGAGCAGGCGGATTTCGGCCGCACTTTGATGTCGCCGCAAAAGGGCGAAAAGCAGTCGAAGGAGCAGGCCGCCGACCAGGACGCGCCGCGCGAAAAGGGCCTACACAAGCTCGCCGCACGGCTTGCCGCGCGTGATCCAGGCGTTGCTGATGCCAAGGACGAAACCGATCCGGGCACCACGGAGACATCGGCGGAAACCAGCCAACCCGAAGGTGCTGAACTCCCCGACACGTCGGCCAAGGACGCTAGCAAGGCTGACATGTCGGCCGATGCCGCCTTGCCGCTGGTGCTTGCATTGAGTGAATTGCGAAAGGCGACCAGCCACCCGGCCAATGCCGGCTTGGCCGATGCCGCCGACGCCGAGGCCGGCGATGTCGCAGCAACGCCCGCCGGCGACATGGCCGACACCGAGCGTTCAGCACTGGTCATGAGCAGCGCGTCAGCGCGTGCGAGCTCCGCTGGCTCGGCTTTGCCACCTGGCATGGCACCCGTGGCTGAAACACGCATATCTGATACACCTGTCACAGCGCAGTCCGCCACGCCGGGCGCGGCAAGCACGGATGCTGCCGAAGCCGACAAGCCGGCACGCCCGACACCAGCAAAACAGGCCGAGCAACCCACCGCTGCAAGCCGCGTCAGCGTCATTTCCGAGCAAGCCATCCCCGCTCCTGCCGCCTCCGGTGCCAACAGCACTGCAGGCGCACTCGCCCTTGCCATCGCCTCCGACGCGCCACGCCACACCGCAGCCGCAAGTGCGGTCCAGCAGCTCCAGGCCAGCACCACAAATGCGCCCGCCGCACAGGTCCTCAAGATCCAGCTGCGTCCGGTCGAATTGGGCATGGTTACAGCCAGTTTGCGCCTGGCTGGAGAGCAACTCTCGATTGAAATCGAAGTTGAAAACGCCGAAGCCTATCATCGGCTTTCCGCCGACCGCGAAGCGATCAACACAGCGCTGCGTGGCCTCGGATTCGATGTCGATCGCGTCACCATCCTTCAACCGCAATCGGGGCAACCACGCAGTGACAGCGGTGCCCCATCCGGCAGTGCCAGCGGTCGCGACCAACCGTCCTTCCAGTCGGACGGAACAGGTAGCGAAGGTGGCAATTCAGGCAATGGACGTCCTGGCGGGAGATCGGCAAATGAAGACGGTAGCGCACACAACATCTCGCCGCCTCGCGCTGATCGCCCTGGCAGCAGCCGCTATATCTAGTGCTGCAACTGGCCTGGCCGTAGCCGCTGCGAACCCTTGCGAGCCGGAGATCCTGCGCGCCGCAGACCGCTATGGCGTGCCGGTCGGCATCCTTTATGCAGTCGGCCTGACGGAGACCGGAAAAAAGGGCAGTTTGCAACCCAACGCATTGAATATAGAAGGAAAAGCAGTTTTTCCCAGTAACGAGACCGAGGCTCTCGCTGCCTTTGAAACCGCCCGCAGCGAAGGCAAGACCCTGATCGATCTCGGCTGCATGCAGATAAACCACCGCTATCACGCGGCCGAGTTTCGTTCGGTCCGCGACATGCTCGATCCCCGTCGCAATGTCGACTACGCCGCGCGCTTTCTGGTCAGTCTTCACAGCCGCCACGAGTCCTGGTCGATGGCTGTCGCACGCTATCACGCCGGCCCAAATAACGACCCCGCCCAGAAGCGTTATGTCTGCCGCGTCATCGCCAACATGGTCGCCACCGGCTTCGGCCGCTGGACCGACAATGCCCGGAATTTCTGCAACCCCTAGGCGGCCCGCGCCATATTGAACCGGTCACAGGCCGAGACACCCGCCGTCCTCCAAACGCTGAATCAGGATGCACGCATGTCGTGCAGCCGGTTCAACCCATGCGATTCCTGACTCCCCAAAAAATAGCGGCAAGAATTCACGATTGGTCGCCTTGGTCTCGACCCATTACCGATTGGTTAACGGGGCATTTATTTCTGATTCGGAAGGCGGGGCCGATGATTGTTGTTGTCGACGAGCGAGAGCTCGTCACCAAAGGATATAATTCACTTTTTGACCGGGAAGGCGTCGCTTGCGCGGGTTTCCGCTCCGGCGAATTCGGCGAATGGGTCACCAGCGCTCCTGAGGAAGATCTGCGTTCGGTTCGCGCCTTCCTCATCGGCGACTGCAGCGAGGGTTTGATTTCTCCTCGCCAGCTGCGGGACCGCTCCAAGGCGCCGGTCATCGCGCTCAGCGAGCAGAACAATCTCGAAAACACGCTCAAGCTTTTCGAATCCGGCGTCGACGACGTCATTCGCAAGCCTGTCCATATCCGTGAGATCCTGGCCCGCATCTCGGCGATCCGCCGCCGCGCCCAGGAAGACACCGGCTTCACCGAGATTGGCGCGATGCGCATCTTCATGGATGGCCGCGACCCCGAGATCCACGGTGAGCCATTGCCGCTGCCGCGCCGCGAGCGCCGTATCCTGGAATATTTGGCAAGCAACAGCGGCCGTCGCGTCACCAAGACTCAAGTCTTCAACGCGATCTACGGCGTGTTCGACGAAGAAGTCGAAGAAAATGTCGTCGAAAGCCACATCTCCAAGCTGCGCAAAAAGCTGCGCGAGCGTCTTGGCCACGACCCGATCGATTCCAAACGTTTCCTCGGTTACCGGCTGGTCGTCTGATCAGCCTCGCGCAAGACATGCCGCGTAGCTTCCCTATCGTGGCATGAGATTTGAGGAGACCATCGATGAGCCTTTACGGAATGATGCGAACCGGTGTTTCGGGCATGGCTGCCCAGGCAAACCGGCTGTCGACGGTCGCCGACAACATCGCGAACTCGAGCACGACCGGCTACAAGCGCGCCTATACCGAATTCTCGTCGCTGGTTCTGCCCAGCACGCCCGGCAGCTACAATTCCGGCGGCGTCACCACCAATGTGCTGAATTCGATCAGCAAGCAGGGCGCGCTGCAATACACGACGTCGACCACCGATCTTGCTGTCGATGGCAACGGCTTCTTTGTCGTCCGCGACGCATCAGGCTCGCCGTTTCTGACCCGTGCCGGCTCCTTCGTTCCCGACGGCCAGGGCCGCCTGATCAATTCCGCCGGCTACCAGCTCATGGGCTACAGCTACGCCAACGGCGTTCCGGCTGCCACCGCCAACGGCTTTGAAGGCCTTGTTCCGGTCCAGATTTCGGCCACCGAACTCACCGCGCTTCCGACCAAGAACGGCACCTTCACTGCCAATCTGCCAAGCGACGCGACTGTTGTTGCCCCGCCCCTGCCGAGCGGCAACCTTGCAGGCGCGACCTACACCGCGAAATCCTCGATGGTGGTGTACGACAATCTCGGCGGTAAGAAAATTCTCGACGTCTACTACACCAAGACAGGCGCCAACACCTGGGATGTGGCCGTGTTCGATCAGTCGAAGGCAGCGTCCGGAACGTCGTCGTTCCCGTACGCCGCAGGCGGTCTCCTCGACAGTGACTCCCTCACATTCGACGGCACCACCGGCAAGCTGACCGCCGGTGGAAATTTGTCGTTTACCGTGCCCGGCGGCGCGCCAATGACCCTCGACATGTCGAAGATGACCCAGCTCGCCTCACCTTACACGGTCACCAAGGCTGTGACCGACGGCAACGGTCCGAGCACGATCGAGCGCGTCCAGTTCGACACCGACGGCACCATGTACGCCCAGTACGCCGACGGCTCGATGAAGCCGCTGTTCAAGATCCCGCTGGCCGACGTGGCGAGCCCTGACCGGCTCATCCAGAAGTCGGGCAACGTCTTCTCGCAAGGCGCTGACTCCGGCGATGTCCAGATCGGCTTCGCCGATGCAGGCGGTCGCGGCAAGATGGTCTCCGGCGCTGTCGAGAACTCCAACGTCGATATCGCCGAGGAACTCACCGCCATGATCGAGTCCCAGCGCAACTACACCGCCAATTCCAAGGTCTTCCAAACCGGAGCGGACCTCATGGATATCCTCGTCAACTTGAAGAGATAGGCTGACGGGCCTCAGTCCGCGAAAGATCCAGCATGTCCTTGTCGTCTGCCCTCAGCATCGCTCAATCTGCGCTTCGCAACACGTCGCGGCAGACCAGCACCGTTTCCCGCAACGTCGCGGATGCATCGAACCCAGATTACGCCCGCCGCACGGCGGTGCTCACCAGCACCGGTCCCGGTGCGCGCGTCATCGAGATACAGCGAGCGACCAACGAACTTCTGTTTCGCCAAAACCTCTCAGCTCTGGCCGACTTCTCCGGCCAGAACACGCTCTTCGAAGGCCTGCAGAAGCTGGCCCTCGACGTCAACGGCTCCGACAACAAGACTTCGCCGGCGGCCGTGCTTGGCAAGTTCCAGCAGGCGCTGCAGCTTTATGCGGCGGCACCTTCCAATGAAAACCTCGGCACGGCGGCGATCGATGCCGCCCGTCAGGTCGTGCGCTCGCTGAACGATGGCACCGATGCCATCCAGAAGATCCGCACCGAGGCGGATGGCGAAATCGCCACCGCTGTCGATGACCTCAACACCTTGCTGGCCGATTTCGAGCAGGCCAACAAGCTCATCATGACCGGTACGCGTACCGGGCGCGACGTCAACGATTCCCTCGACCAGCGCGATGCCATCTTGAAGAAGATTTCCGAGATCGTGCCGATCTCGACCTTCAAGCGTGGCGACAACGACATGGTCATCACCACGACCTCGGGCGCAACCCTGTTCGAGACCGTGCCGCGCGCCGTCACCTTCGAGCAGACACCCGGCTTTGCGACCGGCATGGCCGGCAGCAAGATCTATATCGACGGGGTACCGATCCAGCCGGGCACCGGCGCCAACACCGATGCGGCGGGCAAGCTCGCCGGCCTGGTCCAGCTGCGCGACAGCGTCGCCAACACCATGCAGTCACAGCTCGACGAGACCGCGCGCGGCCTCATCACCGCATTCCGCGAGACGGCTCCCGGCCTCGCCGATCGGGCCGGCCTGTTCACATGGTCGGGCGGTCCGGCTGTTCCGGCGGCCGGCACGCTGATCAATGGCCTCGCGCGCCAGATCAAGATCAATCCGGCCGTCGACCCGACCGTGGGCGGCAATCCGAAGCTTCTGCGCGACGGCGGCATCAACGGAGCCTCCTACGTCGCCAATACGGCCAACAACGCGTCCTACGCCGATCTGCTGATTTCTTACGGCAACCGCATCGACCAGCCCATGGTCTTTGATCCGGCTGCCGGCATCACCGCAAACTCGAGCCTCAGCAGCTTCACCACCAATTCGATCGGCTGGTTCGAAGGCATGCGCAAGCAGGCCGATAGCGCGACCCAGACCAAGGAGGCACTGGCAGTTCGTACGGCCGAAGCGCTGTCCAGCGAAACGGGCGTCAATGTCGACATCGAGATGTCGCTGATGCTCGATCTCGAGCACGCCTACCAGGCCTCGGCAAGGCTCATGAAGGCTGTCGACGAGATGCTCAGTGCCCTGTTGGCAGCGGTGAGGTAGCGCAATGAAAACCACCTTCGTTTCCACTTCGGCGGTCACCAACGCGCTGCGTTATTCGATGATGCGCCAGCAGTCGGCGCTCATCAAGGCGCAGAAGGAGGCCACCACCGGCTTCGTCGCCGACACCGGGCTGGCGCTTGGCGCCCGCACGGCACAGTCGGTCGCCTTGAACCGCGACCACGAACGTTTGGGTGGCATTGTCGATTCCAACGCCTTGGTGTCGTCGCGGCTGTCGATGACTCAGGAGTCGCTCAAGCAGCTCGGCAAGTCGGCCCAGACCTTGCTCGCCAGCTTGACCACGAGTTCCTCCAGCGACACCACTTATGGGCAGACCCGAGACGCCGCGCGCTCCACGCTCGCCACCATGACCTCGGTGCTCAACACAAGTTACAACGGCGAATATCTGTTTGCCGGCACCAACACCGACGTCAAGCCGTTCAACGATTTCAAGCCGGGCTCGCCGGGCAAGGTGGCTTTTGACACCGCCTTCCAGACCCATTTCGGCTTCACGCAGAACGACCCGGCCGCCAAGAACATCACCGCTGCCCAGATCGACAGCTTCATGACCACCAAGGTCGAGCCGATGTTCCTCGGCGCTGGCTGGCAGGGCACGTTTTCGAATGCCACCGATCAGGGCATCACCAGCCGCATTACCTTGAACGAGACGACCGAAAGCTCGGTCAGCGCCAATGAGATGGGTATCCGCAAGATCGCGATGATTTCGGCGGTCATGGGCGACCTGCTCGATAGCAATGTCGGCAACGAGGCCCGCGCGGCACTCGTGACGCGTGGCGTCGCGGCCATCGGCGCGGCCGTCAGCGACATCGGCCAGCTGGAAGCAAGAACCGGCATCATCCAGCAGCGCGTCAGCACCGCCACCGAGCGGCTGGAAATGCAGAAGGACCTTTACGAAGGCTACATCATCAAATCCGAGGGCGTGAACCCCGAACGGGCGGCGACGCGTGTCACCGATCTCATCTCGATGATCGAAAAGTCATACGCCCTGACCGCGCGTATTCAGCAGCTTAGCCTGATGAAATTCCTCTGACCTGACGGCAACCAACGGGACGCATATGTATCAATTCTCCTATGCCGATATCCAGGATGACTCGGTCGCCGACGCCAAGGATCGCGAACGCCAGCTGCTCAGCCGTTCTATCGATCTTTTGACCAAGGCGAGCGAAGTCGGGCCCAATTCCAAGGAAGCCATCGACGCGCTGATGTTCACCAACCGTGTGTGGATGTCGCTGATGGACGACCTCGGCAGCCCCGAAAACGCGCTGCCCAAGGAGCTGCGCGCCAACCTCATCTCCATCGGCCTTTGGCTGCTGCGCGAGTGCGAAGACATCCGCCAGGGCCGCACCGACAATTTCGAAGGCCTGATCGAGGTCTCGCAGATCATCCGCGACGGCATCCAATGAAAAACACGCTGAAGATCTCGCTGAAGGCCAACGAAAAGATCTACATCAACGGCGCCGTCGTCCGCATCGACCGCAAGGCGGCACTTGAGCTGCTCAACGACGCGCAGTTCCTGCTCGAAAGCCATGTCCTGCAGCCCGAGCAGGCCTCGACACCGTTGCGCCAGCTCTACTTCATCCTGCAGGTGATGCTTGTCGATCCCCAGGGTGCCGTCGAGGCGCGCGACATGTTCCGCCGCTCGCTGCCGCTTTTGCTCGCCACCTTCGACAATGCCGAGATCCTTTCGAGCCTCAAACACATCGACCGCCTCGTTTCGGAAGACCATGTCTACGAGGCGTTGAAGACGCTCCGCTCCCTCTACCCCCTCGAACAGCGCGCCATGGCCGGCAACGATCAGCAGCCAGCCGAACGCGCAATCGCCGCCGGAGGCACTTTCTGATGCCCATCGACTTCACCACCACCCCGCCCGTCGGCGTCAACACCGGCACCAAGTCGTCCGGCGCCAAGGCCGCCGTCGATTACCAGTCCTTCCTCAAGCTGCTCATGGCGCAGATGAAGAACCAGGACCCGACCAAGCCGATGGACTCGACCGAATACGTCGCCCAGCTCGCTACCTTCTCCCAGGTCGAGCAGTCGGTGCAGATGAACTCGCGGCTCGACCAGATCCTGCAGTCCTCCGCGCTCGCCCAGGCCGACGCGCTGATCGGGCGCACGGTCACCTCCGCCGATGGCAAGACCTCAGGCAAGGTCGCCGAAGTGCGTCTCGCCAAGGACGGCGTCATTGCCGTGCTTACCGACGGCAAGCAGATCACCATGGCCCCCGGCGTCACCGTCAAGGCGTCGGCCGCGTGAACGAAGCCGACGCGCTCGACCTGGTCCAGTTCGCCATCTGGACCGTGCTGACCGCGTCCGCGCCGGCGGTGGCGGCGGCGATGCTTGTCGGCGTCGGCATCGCTCTTATCCAGGCACTGACCCAGATCCAGGAAATCACCCTCACCTTCGTGCCCAAGATCGTCGCCATCTTCCTGGTGGTGGCGCTCACCGGCCCGTTCATCGGCGCCCAGATTTCGAGCTTCACCAACGTCATCTTCGAGCGCATCGAAAACGGCTTCTGACGCAGGCCTGTGCGGCGATCTGGCTCGCCCCCGATTCAGGTCAGGCCGAGCCGCAAATGGCGGATTCCGGGGTCGCTCTTGGACGACGAGCGGAGGCTACATTCAGGTCGGTAAGCACCGGAAGCGCAGGAAGCTGCCATTTGCAGGCCGGCCTCACCTGAATCCTGCTGTGGACCGCCGCCGAACCGTTGCTGGACCATGTCGGTTCCAGACAAATCGGTTCACCCCGCCCCCCTATCATGGTCTAGTCTTACAGCAACGATTCATTCAACGGGGGCAACCGGCCCAGCCGGCTTCAACGCATGGACGACGACCACCAGTACGAGCAGGGCTCAGCACTCGCGCCGTTCAAGCACGGCATCTTCCGCTCCGTCTGGTTCGCCAGCCTGGCGTCGAATTTCGGCAGCCTGATCCAGTCGGTCGGCGCCGCCTGGCTGATGACCTCGATCGCCACCTCGTCCGACATGGTGGCGCTGGTCCAGGCCTCGATATCGCTGCCGATCATGCTGTTTTCGCTCGCCTCCGGCGCGCTTGCCGACAGCTACGACCGCCGCCGCGTCATGCTGACCGCGCAATGCTTCATGTTTGCAGTCTCCGCTCTGCTGACGCTGGCCGCCTATCTCGGCCTGATCACGCCATGGCTTCTGCTCGCCTTCACCTTCCTCATCGGCTGCGGCACGGCCCTCAACAACCCGTCCTGGCAGGCATCGGTCGGCGACATGGTGCCCCGTCCGGTCATGCCGGCGGCGGTCGCGCTCAACTCGATGGGCTTCAACATGACGCGTAGCGTCGGCCCGGCCATCGGCGGCATCATCGTCGCGACCGCAGGTGCCGCTGCCGCTTTCGCCGTCAACACGCTGAGCTACTTCGCAATCATCTTCGTTCTGTTCCGCTGGCGTCCGCAATATCCGGCCAACCCGCTGCCGCGCGAAACGCTCGGCCAGGCCATGGGGGCCGGCCTGCGTTATGTCGCCATGTCGCCCAACATCGGCAAGGTGCTTCTGCGCAGCTTCGCCTTCGGTTTCACCGCCGTCGTCATCCAGGCGCTTTTGCCGCTTGTTGCGCGCGACCTCGTCGCTGGCGGCCCGCTCACCTACGGTGTCATGCTCGGTGCCTTCGGCATCGGCGCAGTCGGGGGCGCGCTGATTTCCGGCCGTATCCGCCGCAGCATGTCGAGCGAAACCATCGTGCGCTCGGCCTTCGTCGGCTTTGCCCTGTGCAGCTGGATCGCCGCCTGGAGCTCGAACGCCTGGCTGACCAGCGCAGGCCTGCTCATCGGCGGTGCCTGCTGGGTGCTGGCGCTTTCGCATTTCAACATCACCGTGCAGATGTCGACGCCGCGCTGGGTCGTCGGACGGGCGCTGTCGATCTACCAGATGGCGACCTTCGGCGGCATGGCTCTGGGGAGCTGGATCTGGGGTCTCGTCGCCGAAAGCAACGGCGCAGCGACGGCCCTCATCGCCGCCGGCATCGTCATGCTGGTCGGTGCTGCGATTGGCTTCCTTTTGCCGCTGCCCGAGCATACCGCTCTCAACCTCGACCCGCTCAACCGTTTTCGCGAACCGCATCTGGCGCTCGATGTCAGGCCGCGCAGCGGCCCCATCGTCATCACCATCGAATTCATCATCCGCGAGGAGGACGTCAGCGCCTTCCTCGACGCCATGACCGAACGCCGTCGTGTCCGGCGCCGCGACGGCGCGCGCAACTGGACGCTGTCGCGCGACCTGGAAAACCCAGAAATCTGGGTCGAGAGCTACCACACGCCGACTTGGCTCGAATATATCCGCCACAACCAACGCGCCACCCACGCCGACGCCGTCATCGGCGACAAGCTCAGGGCGCTGCACAGCGGTGCCCAGCCGCCACGCGTCCACCGCCTCATCGAGCGCCCCACCAGCCTCGCCGCAGCGCTTGGCACTCACAAGGGCCACATCGAGCTGCATTGAGGGGCGGACGCGCGCCTTGACCGTGGCAAGGTTTTCCACGGTACGCACCGTTTTGATACAGATTATCCCGCCAACCTTCTCAGTCGCGATCCTTCGCACCCCCCTCTGGCCTGCCGGCCATCTCCCCCACAAGGAGGGAGATCACGCCTTCATCAGTGCCGCGGCCAATCACCAACGTCGCAAGGCTTGTCCTTAAGACGTTGCAGGATG
>NZ_JBFUIP010000044.1:0-39043 GCF_056401815.1 Aminobacter sp. P4_D5
ACCACCACCCACAAGGGTTCGATCACCTCGGTGCAGGCGATTTACGTCCCCGCCGACGATTTGACCGATCCGGCGCCAGCAACCTCGTTCGCGCATCTTGACGCGACGACCGTTCTCAACCGCGCGATCTCGGAAAAGGGCATCTACCCGGCCGTGGATCCGCTCGACTCGACCTCGCGCATGCTCGATCCGCTGATCGTCGGCGAAGAGCACTATTCGGTCGCCCGTCGCGTTCAGGAAATCCTCCAGCGCTACAAGTCGCTGCAGGACATCATCGCCATCTTGGGCATGGACGAGTTGTCGGAAGAGGACAAGGTCACGGTCGCCCGCGCCCGCAAGATCGAGCGCTTCTTGTCGCAGCCGTTCTTCGTCGCCGAAGTGTTCACCGGTTCGCCCGGCCAGCTGGTTCCGCTCGAAGACACGATCAAGAGCTTCAAGGGCCTGGTCAACGGCGAATACGATCACCTGCCGGAAGCTGCCTTCTACATGGTCGGTGGCATCGACATGGCGATCGAAAAGGCCCAGCGCCTGGCTGCGGAAGCGGCATAATCATACCAGCCGCAGCGCGGGCCTTGGGGTCCGCGCTGTCGCCCGATCACTGTCCTGTTACGGGCAGGTCTGCTCGGAACTCCGTCCAAGCATTTGTGAGACACCATGGCTGAAGCTTTCAAATTCGAACTGGTCTCGCCCGAGCGTCTGCTCGTTTCGGAGCAGGTCGAGTCCGTCGTCATTCCGGGTGCGGAAGGCGAAATGACTGTCATGGCCAACCACGCGCCGGTCATGACCACGATCAAGCCTGGTGTTGTGACGGTGAAGACCGTTGCTGGCAAGGAAGAGCGCTACGTCGTATTTGGCGGTTTTGCCGACATCGTTCCGGCTGGCTGCACGCTGCTCGCCGAATCGGCGACATCGGTCAAGGATATCGACCGCGCTGAACTGCTGCGCCGTATCCAGGAAGCGCGCGAGGATCTCTCCGACGCCAAGGAAGATCAGGCCCGCACCAAGGCGGAAGCCTATCTGAACCATCTTTCGACGCTGGAAGCCGCAATCTAAGGCTCTTGCATGCGGGCTGCGGCCCACCAGAATGGCTTCGAGCCGTCGGTCACTCCGGCGGCTTTTTGCTTTTCTGGAATTGCGGACTCGCGGTTAGGAACGTGGGTCCAAGCGCAGCGGCCGCGCGGATTTGTCCAGTTCGACTGGACAGGGTTAGGCCCTGGCGGCCGGTAAGTCCCAGTGACACTATTGCGCGCCGGCGGCGACCAGGATCTTCTCTATCTCGGAGAAGCCATGCTTGCGCGCATTCTGAAGCGGCGTCACTCCATCGCCGTCGGCAAGATTGACGTCGGCGCCTGCGTCTACGAGCAGCTTGACTATCGCGACATGGTGCGGGCCGCCGTCTGCCAGCACGATCGCCTCCAGCAGGGCCGTCCAATTGAGCTTGTTGACGTGATCGACATCGACGCCGGCCTCGATCAGTGCGCGCACGGTTTCGACGTGGCCGCGTTCAGCAGCAGGAATAAGAGCCGTGCCGCCATAACGGTTGGTGCTCTTGAGGTCAGCGCCGTGAGTGAGCGTCAGGCGCAGGATTTCCAGATGCCCGCGCGCACCGGCATAGAGATAGGGGCTGTCGCTGATGGCATCCTTGGCGTTGACGTCGGCACCGGCCTGGATCAGCATCTTCGCGGCCTCGACCTGATTGGCATGCGTGGCGATTAGAAGCGCAGTGCGGCCGCGTTGGTCGCGGGCGTCGATACTGGCGCCTTTGGCCAGGAGCCCTCGGATAGCGGGCGCGTCGCCCTTTGCTGCCATTGCGTGCAACTCGAGTTCGAGCATGTCGTCTCCTGCAGCAGRTGAAATCCACGCCACGGCGGCGAGGAATAGAGCATAAGCAATGGCAGGCAAAGCCTTGGTCATTTTCGTACCTTTCAATGCGCGGGGCCAGTCCAGGATCGGAAGCGGACCAATGCTCCCCAAGTATTACTTCATGAACCGCAATCTGCACGTGATTGTGGCTGGCGTACGTGGTGTCTTGTTTGCGGTGGCTATACGGTCTATTGCGAAAGTCAGCCGGACGGGGGTCAAGGCAACGATATCGGGAATCCACTGTGAAGGGCATCATACTAGCCGGTGGTAGCGGCACGCGACTCTACCCAGCGACGCTTGCGGTCTCAAAGCAGATATTGCCGATCTATGACAAGCCGATGATCTATTATCCGCTTGGCGTTCTGATGCTGGCGGGTATCCGCGACATCCTGATCATCTCGACGCCGCGCGATCTGCCGCAGTTCCAGCAGCTTCTGGGCGACGGATCGGCCTTTGGCGTGTCGTTTTCTTATGCCGAGCAGCCCTCGCCGAACGGGCTGGCCGAGGCCTTCATCATCGGGCGCGAGTTTATCGGCACAAGCCCGGTGGCGCTGATCTTGGGCGACAACATCTTCTACGGCGATGGGCTTTCGGAGCGCTGCCGCACCGCTGTCGGCCGCGAAAGCGGTGCGTCGGTGTTTGCCTATCAGGTCGAGGACCCGCAGCGCTACGGTGTCGTGAGTTTCGACAAGGCGACCCAGCAGGCGCTGACGATCGAGGAAAAGCCGACTGAACCGAAGTCGAACTGGGCGGTCACCGGGCTTTATTTCTACGACAATTCGGTCGTCGACATCGCCGCGTCGATCAAGCCGTCCGTTCGTGGCGAGCTTGAGATCACCGACGTCAACCGCACCTATCTCGATCAGGGCAAGCTGCACGTGGTTCGATTGGGCCGCGGTTATGCCTGGCTCGACACCGGAACCCATGACAGCCTGCATGACGCCTCGTCTTTCGTGCGCACGATCGAACATCGCCAGGGCATCAAGATCATGTGTCCCGAAGAGATCGGCTTTGAACTGGGCTGGCTCACCGACGAAGAGGTGCTGCGCCGCGCCGCCTCGCTCGGCAAGACCGAGTATGCGCGCTATCTCGAACGGCGGGTCAGGGAAATCAGCCATGGTTAAAGTGCGCAAGCTTGGCCTGGACGGCGTCTTGGAGATCCGGCCAGCCAAATTCGAGGACGAACGCGGCTTCTTTTCCGAGACATGGAACGCCGGGAAACTGGCATCGGCTGGCATCCATGTCGACTTCGTGCAGGACAACCAGTCGCTGTCGCGGGCACGCGGGGTGATGCGCGGCCTGCATTTCCAGACGCCGCCCTTCGCCCAGGACAAGCTGGTGCGGGTGCTGCGCGGCGCGATCTTCGATGTCGCCGTCGATATCCGCAAGGGCTCGCCCAGCTATGGCAAATGGGTCGGGCTGACGCTGTCGGACAAGCAGTGGAACCAGATCCTGGTGCCCAAGGGTTTTGCGCATGGCTTTGTCACGCTGGAACCCGACACCGAGGTCGTCTACAAGGTGTCAGCGCCCTATTCGCAGCCGCATGACCGCTCGATCCGCTTCGATGATCCCGACATCGCCATTGACTGGCCGGTGCCAACAGCTGAAATGATCCTGTCGGCGAAGGATGCTGCAGCACCCTTGCTGGCTGAAGTCGAAACCGGATTTGTCTACTCGTGAAGCACGCTCTCCAAACTGTTTTGGTCACCGGCGGCGCCGGTTTCATCGGCTYGGCCGTCTGCCGCCATCTGGTCGGCACCGGCAATTACCGTGTCGTCAATCTCGACAAGCTGACCTATGCCGGCAACCTGACGTCGCTGCGTGATCTCGAAGGCAATCCCAACTATGCCTTTCACCACGCCGACATTTGCGACACCGACGCCGTGCGCCAGATCCTTTCGGACGAGAAGGTCGAGCTGGTGATGCATCTGGCGGCCGAAAGCCATGTCGACCGCTCGATCGACGGGCCGATGGCGTTTGTCACCACCAATGTCGTCGGCACCGCAAGCCTGCTGTCGGCCGTGCTCGACCATTGGCGCAGCCTTGGCGACGAGGCACGCAAGCGCTTCCGCTTCCATCATGTTTCGACCGACGAGGTTTTTGGCGACCTGCCTTTCGATTCCGGCGTCTTCACCGAGGAGTCGCCCTACAAGCCGTCATCGCCCTATTCGGCGTCGAAGGCGGCATCCGATCATTTCGTCCGCGCCTGGCACGAGACCTACGGGCTGCCGGTGGTGCTGTCCAACTGCTCCAACAATTACGGTCCCTATCATTTCCCTGAAAAGCTGATCCCGCTGGTCATTGCCAATGCGCTCGATGAGCAGCCGCTGCCGGTCTACGGCAAGGGCGCCAATGTGCGCGACTGGCTGTTTGTCGAGGACCACGCCAGGGCGCTGGAAGCGGTGATGACCAAAGGCCGGGTCGGCGAGAGCTACAATATCGGTGGCCGCGCCGAGCGCACCAATCTCGAAGTCGTTCAGACCATCTGCGCCTTGCTCGATGCCCGCCGGCCAAGGGCCGGCGGTCAATCCCATCTTAACCTCATCGCCTATGTCACCGACCGCCCCGGCCACGACCGGCGCTACGCCATCGACCCGACCAAGAGCGAGCACGAGCTCGGCTGGACGCCGGAGGAGACCTTCGAGACTGGTCTTGCCAGGACCATCGACTGGTATCTCGCCAATGGCTGGTGGTGGCGGCCGATCCGCGAGCAGCGTTTCGACGGCAGCCGCCAGGGACTGGTTGGCGCCAAGTGAAGATCCTGGTGACAGGCACGTCGGGCCAGCTGGCCCGTTCGCTTGCGGTGCAGGCAAAGGCCAGGGCCGAGATCGTGCTGGTCGGCCGACCCGATCTCGACCTTGAGAACCCGGCGACCTTCGCCCCGGTGCTGAAATCGGTCGCACCCGACATGGTGATCAATGCGGCAGCACATACCGGCGTCGACCAGCAGGAAGATGAGCCCGAACGCGCCTTTCGCCTCAACGCCGAGGCACCGGCTGAACTGGCACGCCTGACCAGGCTTGCCGGCATTCCGATCGTCCATATCTCCACCGACTACGTCTTCGACGGTCGCTCTGTGCGGCCTTACGTCGAGACCGACACGCCCAATCCGCAGACGGTCTATGGCCGCAGCAAACTGGCCGGCGAAGACGCGGTGCGCGCCGGCAATCCCGATCACCTGATCGTCCGCACCGCCTGGGTGGTCAGCCGCTACGGCCGCAATTTCGTCAAGACGATGTTGTCATTGGCGACGACGCGCGATCGCCTGCAGGTCGTAGCTGACCAGTTCGGCAACCCGACCGAAGCCCATGACCTTGCCGATGGCCTTTTGGCGGCGGCAATGATCCGGCGCCGCGAAGGCGGCTTTCCCGGCGGCCTCTATCATCTCGCCGGCCAAGGCCGGGCAAATTGGTACGACCTGGCGAGCCATGTCTTTGCGGTCAGCGCTTCGCTYGGCGGACCAACGGCTGCGGTCGAGCCGGTCGGCAGCGACCAGTGGCCAGCCAAGGCGGCGCGTCCGGCGAACTCGGAACTCAACTCGGACGCGTTCTTTAGCGACTTCGGCTATCGCGCCGGTGATTGGAAAGACAGGGTCCAGGCATTGGTCGTGGAACTGGCGGCAGGCACCAAAGATTGACAATGTTGGTTTCCCGGACAATTTGGGAGTGACCTCGCTTGAGGCGTTGGTCTATCGGTCGATGTCGGTCGTCGACCTCGGTGCATGTGGAGCGAAGCTGAACATCGTATGAAGATAGATGTCGATCTGGTTGTCGTCACCCACAACAGTGGGCGTGTCATGGAGGCTTTTACAAAAAGCGTTCCAGATAGCGTGAATGTTATTGTCGCCGACAACGCCAGTTCTGACAATTCAACTGTTCTCGCGTCCGCCAGTGGGGCGACGGTGGTCGAAATCGGCAACAATGTTGGTTACGGCGGCGCTTGTAATGTTGGGGCTTCTGCCGGCACTGCGACGTTCCTGCTCTTTGTCAATCCTGACCTCAGGATCGAAGCCGGTGCTGTCGAAGCGCTTGTTGCCGCTGCCAATGCCTATCCCGATGCGGCGTTCAATCCGCGGTTTTATTCCGGCGCCAGGCGAAGGTTCAAGCGCTGGTCCAGGCTGCTGCCTCAAGCGCAGTCCTGGCGCGGCGCGCCGCCTGAAGATGATTGCATCATTCCGGTCTTGCACGGCGCCTGTATTTTCGTCCGCCGCGCGCATTTTGAGCAAATTGGCGGGTTCGACCGGGAGATCTTCCTGTTTCACGAGGACGATGACCTCAGTTTGCGGCTGCGGCAGGCAGGCATCGAATTGCGACTTGCTGCGAAAGCCGTCGTCGATCACGCGGAGGGGAACTCCAGCGCGCGGTCGATCGAGTCCGGCCGCATCAAGGGCGAGGCCATGGGGCGCTCGCTGGTCTATGTCATGAACAAGCACAAACGTCCCCTGGATTTGCCGGCAGAGCGCTACCGCACCCGGCTGAAATTGCTGTTGCCACAGGTGCTGTTCAGCAAAGCGCGCCGTGCCAAGCTGCTGGGGTTCATGCGCGGGCTGAACGGCGGTCCGGTCGACAATGTCGGAAAACATACATGAATGCCCAGTCCGGCGCGCCATGGCGCGAAAATCCCTCAGCGCTACGCAGGCTGTGGACGGCACTTCGCCGCGCTGTCAAATCCGCGACTGCTAGTCGGCCGGCTGCAAGCAATCTCTACGACTGTTATGTCGATAACGCGCAAGCGAACTACCCATCATCGGACTACGTGCCGATTGCCAGCGAGGAGCCGTCGCCTGTCGATATCAGGCTGATCGCCTATTACCTGCCGCAGTTCCATCCAATCCCGGAAAACGACGATTGGTGGGGCAAGGGCTTCACCGAGTGGCGCAATGTGGCGCGCGCGTTTCCAGTCTTTGAGGGACATTATCAGCCGCGCCTACCGGGCGAACTGGGCTACTATGACCTGCGTGTGCCTGAAATCATGCAGCGACAGGTGGAACTGGCCAAGCTGTACGGGATCTCGGCATTTTGCTTCCATTTCTATTGGTTCGGCGGCAAGCGCCTGCTCGAAGGCCCGCTCGATCATTACCTGAAGACAGCTGATCTTGATCTGCCATTTTGCCTGTGCTGGGCCAACGAGCCCTGGTCGCGGCGCTGGTCAGGCCGTGAGCAGGACGTACTCCTGGCCCAGACACATTCGGCGGAAGACGATCTCGCGGTCATTCGCGGCCTCGACAAATATTTCCGCGATCCGCGTTATCTGAATATCAACGGCAAGCCGGTCCTCACAATCTATCGCGCGAGCCTTTTTCCCGACCTCAAGGCGACGGTCGCGCGCTGGCGCGGCGAGATGGAACGACTGGGTTATCCTGGCGTCTATCTCATCGCGACCAACGCCTTCGACTTCGGTGATCATGCGGAATATGGCTTCGATGCCTTGTCGGAATTTCCACCGCATGGCGTTCGTACCCCAAACATCGAAAGCAGCCTGGCGGTTTCGGCAGTCAAAAAAGGCGGGCGAATCCGCCGTTATCCGGACGTCGTACTGGCCGACAAAGCCAAGCCTGCCCCAGATGGGGTGGTTCACCCTGGTGTCATGCCAACCTGGGATAACAGCGCCCGTCGGCCAACCTCCGCACAAATCTACCATGGATCGACGCCGGCATTATTTCAGGACTGGCTTGGGCATGCGATGCAACGGGCCAGAGCCAATCCCGCGTCCGAGCGGATGGTCTTCATCAACGCCTGGAATGAGTGGGGCGAGGGTGCCTATCTCGAGCCCGACCTGAGATACGGTTACGCTTATCTCGAAGCCTGTGCCTCCGCAGTCCGAGGGCATGCTGTACAAATGGGCGGCGACACAAAATCCAGCTGAGCTTCGCTCCATAATGATGTGCGCTGCACAACATTTGGAGTTGCACCTTAGCTGTCGCGAAAATAGGCTCAGCCGTCCCTCAGCGTGCCCCTTTGGCGCCAGGGCGTCAAACAACAGAGGCTTTCCATGACACGACTTCACACCCTTCTCGCGGCTGGCGTTGCTGGCCTCGCGACGACGCTCGTCGCCGCACCTGCGCTTGCCCAGGGCAAGACGCTGACCATCTCCTGGTGGGGTTTCAACGGTGACAAGCTCGACGAATACATCATCAAGCCGTTCAAGGAAAAATGCGGCTGCGAGATCGTGTTCGAAACCGGCAATAACGCTGACCGCCTCAACAAGATCAAGATCCGCAACGGCGAAGGCGTCGACGTCGCCTACTTCACCGACGCCTATTCGCAGATCGGCATCAAGGAAGGCCTGTTCCAGCCGATCGACAAGTCGAAGGTGCCGAACCTCGAAGGTCTCTACGATCTCGCCAAGGCACCGCAGGGTGAATTCGGCCCGGCCTACACGATCGGGCGCGTCGGCGTCATCTATGACACCGCCAAGGTGAAGGCACCGATCACTTCCTGGAACGACCTCTGGAAGGAAGATTTCAAGGCTTCGCTGTCGCTGCCGGGCATCACCACCACCGCAGGCCCGATGGCCGTGATGATCGCTGCCGCGCATGCCGGGGTTGATCCGTTTGCCGATACCGATGGCGCCTTCAAGTCGATCGAGGCTCTGAAGCCGAATGTCGTCAAGAACTACAACACCGGCTCGGAGCTGGTGAACCTGTTCTCGACAGGCGAAATCTCGGCTTCAGTCGCCCAGGACTTCACGCTCGCCCAGATCCAGGCTGCCGTTCCGACCGCTGCCTGGGCCGATCTCTCGGATGGCGCGATCGCCACGCTCAACACCATCAACATCCCCAAGGGTGCTGCCAATGTCGAGCTGGCGCATGAGTTCATCAACTTCGTTCTGTCCAAGGAGGTCCAGCAGAAGACCGCCGAGAACGCTGTCGATGCGCCTGTCGTCAAGGCTGTCACACTGACCCCGGAGCAGGCCAAGCAGTGGACCTACGGTGCCGACATGATCGCTTCGCTGAAGCAGGTCGACTATGAGAAGCTGAATACGGCCAAGACCGACTGGGTCGACCGCTGGAACGAAGTGTTCGGCATGTAAGACCAACAGATGAGGAAGGGCGTTTAGCCCTTCCTCATTCTTGTGCACATCGCACAAGAATCTACCCTTTTTGCCCGCTGCACCGCCCTTTGCGGCATTCTGCGCCTTTCGCTATCGCGCAATGAAGGTTAGCAAGCCTCGCAAGCGAGGCTCCCTTGGCGGAGCGCGCCAGGGTAAACTGGAAGAGATCGGGACTTCATGCTGAAACGCTTTGCTGGATGGTGGCTCGCCGGGCCTGCGACGCTGGCGGTTCTGGCCTTCCTCATACTGCCGGTCGCCGCCACCATCGCCACGACCTTCGGCGAAGACGGCGGCATCTTCGCGCCTTACGTCGCCTTTTTCAGCAGCGGCTTCCGTCGCACTGTTTTGTGGCGCACCATCGAGATATCGCTGGCGACGACCGCCATCTCGCTGGTCGTCGGTTTCCTGACCGCCTATGTGGTGTCGAAGTCCCCGGGTAAGCTGAAGAGCCTTTTGATCATCGCGGCCGTTTTCCCGCTGCTGACCGGTGTCGTCGTGCGTTCCTTCGCCTGGCTGATCATCCTCGGCAAGAACGGCATCCTCAACAATTTCCTGGTCGGCATCGGTGTCATCAGCGAGCCGCTGTCGATGCTCTACACCCAAGGATCGGTCATCGTTGCGATGGTCTATCTGTTCGTGCCGCTGATGATCCTGACGCTGGTCGGTGTGCTTGAAAACATCCCCGACGACGTCGTCCAGGCCTCGGCCTCGCTGGGCGCCACGCCCGCCGGGACGTTTCGCCAGGTGATCCTGCCGCTCGCGGTGCCTGGCCTGATCGTTGGTGCGGTGCTCGTCTTCACCGGTTCGTTCACCGCCTATGCCACGCCGCAGTTGCTTGGCGGCGAGCGCCAGATGGTCATGGGAACGCTGATGTACCAGCGCGCCATGGTGTCGTTCGACTGGGTCGGTGCCTCCACAATCGCAGCAATCATGGTGGTGATAACTGTCGCCGTCGTACTTGCCATGAGCCGCGTTGCGCGGCGTCTCAACCCGATGGCGACATGATGACCAGCCGTATCAATCCCCTGCTGATCCTGTTTACCGTCCTGGTCTACATCTTCCTGATGGGGCCGCTGATCATCGTGCTCGGCGCCTCGGTCAGCGACACCACCTACCTGACCTTCCCGCCGCAAGGCCTGACGCTGCGCTGGTTCGAAAACATCTTCGCGATCAGCGCCTTCAAGCGCACGATCGTGACCAGCCTGGAGCTTGCCTTCCTCGCGACAGGTCTGGCGCTGCTGATCGGCATTCCTGCCGCCTACGCGCTCAACCGCTACCGCATCAAGCTGCCGTCCTGGCTGTCGACTGTTTTCGTGCTACCGATCCTGGTGCCTGAGATCGTGCTTGGCTTTTCGCTGCTGAAATCGGTGGCGGTGGGCATGGACACGCCGATCTTCCTGACGCTGCTCGTCGGCCACATGCTGCTGGTGCTGCCTTATTGCGTGCGCGTCGTCTCGGCGAGCCTCGCCTCGTTCGACTTCTCGATCGAAGAGGCGGCCGTCAGCCTTGGCAGCCCGCCGGTGAAGACCTTCTTCACCATCGTCCTGCCCAATGTCCGCTCGGGCGTGATTGCGGCCTTCATCCTGGCCTTCATCACCTCGATCAACGACGTCTCGACGTCGCTGTTTTTGACCGGTCCCGGCATCTCGACGCTGCCGATCCAGATCCTCGCCCATGTCGAGCAGTTCTTCGACCCGACGATTGCGTCGGTGTCGGTGCTGCTGATGCTGCTGACAGTCGCAGTCATGGCCATCGTCGAGCGCACGCTCGGCCTCACCTTCCTTGCGAAGTAGACCCATATGACCCAGGCACTAACAGTCCAGAATCTCACTGCCCACTACGGCGCCACCAAGGTGCTGGAGGACCTGTCGCTGTCGGTCGGCAAGGGCGAGCTCGTCTCGTTGCTCGGCGCCTCGGGCTGCGGCAAGACAACGACCTTGCGTCTTATCGCGGGCTTCCTCGAACCGACCTCGGGCACGATCCGGCTCGGCGACAAGGACCTCACCCGTCTGCCGGCCTACAAGCGTGACATCGGCCTGGTGTTCCAGAACTACGCGCTGTTTCCGCATCTCAGTGTACTCGACAATGTCGGCTTCGGCCTCAAGCAGCGCGGCGTATCTGCCGCCGAGCGCGAGAAGCGCGCCAAGGCGATGCTCGAGCGTGTCGGGCTGTCGCAGCTCGCCGACCGCCTGCCGGGCGCATTGTCGGGCGGCCAGAAGCAGCGCGTCGCGCTTGCGCGCGCGCTGGTCATCGAGCCGCCGCTGTTGATGTTCGATGAGCCGCTGTCCAACCTCGACGCCAAGCTGCGCGTCGACATGCGTGTCGAGATACGTCAGCTACAGCGCGCCAACGGCACGACATCGGTCTATGTTACCCACGATCAGGAGGAGGCGTTCTCGATCTCCGACCGTGTGGCAATCATGAATGCCGGCCGCATCATGCAGTTCGACACGCCCGAGACGCTGTACCAGCGCCCGGCCAATGCCTTTGTTGCGCGTTTCGTCGGCTTCGAGAACCTGGTGCCGATGAAGGTTTCGGCGCGCGACGGTGCAACCGTGACCGCAACGACGCCTGACGGCTCGCAGCTCAAGCTGTCGCAGGACCGCTTTGGCGCGATCCCCGATGCGTTCGTCCTTGCCGCCCGTGCCGATGGCCTTGCGGTTTCCACCGATCCCAAGGCTGAAGGCATTCCGGCCACACTCGGCCTGCGCACCTATCTCGGCCGCGCCTATCAGTACCAGTCCGAAACCGCCGCCGGCATGCTGATCGCCAATGGCGCGCTGTCGACTCCGCTTGAGCTCGGCAGCAAGGCTAAGCTTGTGCCAGTTGCCGATCAGTGCTGCGTGCTGAAGCCGGAATGAGCTGAGGACTGCCGTGTCCATCCTGATTGCCAACGCCACCCTCCTGCCTTGCACGCCGGCGATGCCGGTCATCGACAAGGGCTGGGTCCATGTCGAGGGCGACGTCATCAAGGCCGTAGGCTCCGGTGACGCGCCTGAAATCGCCGGCGCGGAGACGATCGATGCCGAGGGCGATCTCGTCATGCCCGGCATGGTCAACCCGCATTGCCACATGGCGATGACGCTGTTCCGTGGCCTGGGCGAAGACGTCGACGACCGGCTCTACCGCTACATCCTGCCTTTGGAGCGCAAGTTCGTGCGGCCCGAGGCGGTACGTGCAGGCACGGCATTGGCCGCGCTCGAACTGATCGAGGGTGGCGTCACCACGGTCGCCGATATGTATTATTTCGAGACCGAGGTTGCCTGCGTCGTCGCCCAAGCTGGCATTCGCGGCGTTCTCGGCCAGACCATCGCCGACTTCGATCCGCCTGATCATAAGTCCATTGACGAAGGCTTCGCGCTCACCGAACAGCTGGTGGCGGAATTCTCGGGGCACGACCGTGTCATGCCGTCGATCGCGCCGCATGCGCCATACTCGACCGGCATGGCCGTCATGGAGCGCATCGCGCGCTGGTCCCAAGATCATCCTGACGTGCCGGTGCAGATGCATCTCGCCGAGAGCGATGCCGAGATGGAGTGGGCTGAAAAGACCCACGGCATGCGTCCAGTCGAGATTGTCGAAAAGGCCGGCCTGCTACGCAAGGGGTTGATCTGCGCCCACTGCCTGCATGTCGATGAAACCGACATCCAGCGCATGGCTCATGCTCAGGTTTGCGTCGCCCACAATGCCCGTTCCAACGGCAAGGCGGGCAGGGGCATTGCGCCTGTCGAAGCTATGCGCGCGGCGGGCATTGCTGTCGGTATCTCCACCGATGGCGCGATGAGCGGCAACACGCTCGATTTGTTCTCGCAGTTCGCGCCGGTGTCGATGTTCCAGAAGCTTTTGGGTCGCAGCCGCAAGCCGATGGCCTCGGTCGACGTCGTGCGCATGGCGACCCGCGATGGCGCCAAGGTGCTCGCACTGGACGCCAGGGTCGGCTCGCTCGAACCGGGCAAGCAGGCCGATCTCATACGTGTCAGCCTGTCGTCGCCGCGCCAGCAGCCGATCTACGATGTCTATTCGACGCTGGTGTTCGCCACCATGCCGACCGACGTGCGCGACGTCATGGTAGCGGGCCAATGGCTGATGCGCGACCGCGAGGTTCTGAGCCTCGAACGCAAGAAGGTTTTGCGCGACGCGCTGCAGGTGGCGCAGAGTTTCAAGGCCGAGATGGCGCGCATCGACGCCGCCGGCTGAGGACGGAAGAAGGACGATACCCATGAACAGAAACGAAGCTTCGGGGCACCTCGAAAAGGTGTTGCAAAATGTCGACGCCAATATCGACGCCAGCCTTGCGCGCCTGTTCGACCTGATCCGCATTCCTTCGGTTTCGACCGATCCGGCGCATGCCGCCGACTGCCGCCGCGCCGCCGACTGGCTGACCAAGGAGCTTGCAGCGCTTGGCTTTGACGCTTCTGTGCGTCCGACAGCGCGCCATCCGATGGTCGTCGGCCATGATCGCTCGGGCGAGGGGCCGCATGTGCTGTTTTACGGCCACTACGACGTCCAGCCGGTCGACCCGGTGGCGCTGTGGCACTCCGATCCGTTCGAGCCCAAGCTTGTGCCGCAACCCAATGGCGATACCCATATCGTCGCCCGTGGCGCTTCCGACGACAAGGGCCAGCTGCTGACCTTCGTCGAGGCGTGCCGCGCCTGGAAGGCCGTCACCGGCAGCCTGCCGATTCAAGTTTCGGTGCTGTTTGAGGGCGAAGAAGAGATTTCGAGCCCGAGCCTCGCACCCTTCCTCGAAAAGACCGGTGCGGAGCTCAAGGCAGACGTCGTGCTCGTCTGCGACACCGACATGTGGGATGCCGAGACGCCTGCCGTCACCACCATGCTGCGCGGTGTGCTGAAGGAGGAGATCGAGATCGCTTGCGCCGATCGCGACCTGCATTCGGGTATCTATGGCAATGCCGCGCGTAACCCGCTTCAGGTGATGTCGGACATTCTTTCAAGCCTGCGCACACCGGATGGCGGCGTGGCTGTCGCGGGTTTTTATGACGGTGTCCAGGAGTTGCCCGAATCTGTGAAGGCGCAGTGGCAGCGGCTGCCTTTCGACGACAAGGGCTTTTTGGGCGATATCGGCCTCAGCCTGCCGGCCGGCGAAGCGGGTCGCTCGGTGCTGGAGCAGGTCTGGGCGCGCCCGAGCTGCGAAATCCACGGCGTCATCGGCGGCTACACCGACGAAGGCTTCAAGACCGTCATCCCGGCCAAGGCCAAGGCCAAGATCTCGTTTCGACTGGTTGCCGGTCAGGACCCGGAAAAGATCCGCGCCGCGTTCCGCGCCCATGTCCGGGGGCGCGTGCCGGCGGATTGCTCGGTCGAATTCATCGACCATGGCGCCAGTGCCGCAACGGTCATGCCGGTGGATGGCGCGTTCTTGCAGAAGGCGCTCGGCGCGCTGACCGAGGAATGGGAGCGAGAGGCGGCCGTCGCCGGTACCGGCGGGTCGATCCCGATCCTCAGCGCCTTCAAGGACAAGCTCGGCATGGACTCGCTGCTTGTCGGCTTCGCCCGTTTCGACAACCGCATCCACAGCCCGAACGAGAAATACGACCTCAGTAGTTTTCGGAAGGGTATCCGCTCGTGGGCGCGCATTCTCGCGGCGTTTGCCGAGGAGAAGGGCTGAGTGGTGGTTGGCGGGTGCGTCCTTCGAGGCTCGCCGCCGAAGTTTTCGCGACTGGATGAAGGTTTAGCGGGCTCGCACCTCAGGATGAGGAGCGTTGGCGCTGGGCCATTCCCCCAATGGGTTGTCGTTTCGCTCTACGGTATTACCCCTTCACCGTCACGGCTTCGCCGTGCCACCTCTCCCCCACTTCGTGGGGGCGAGGAATCGCCAATCGCGCGATGTCTTACTAGCGACCTAAGGGGTGAGGCCTTGGGGAGGGCGACCTCACAGAACTTGGGTTCCTCGCCCCCCACCAAGTGGTAGAGAGGTGGCACGGCGAAGCCGTGACGGTGAGGGGGTGCTTGGCACGCACCGTCCTCATCCTGAGGAGCGAGCCCGCAGCGCCATTGCAGATCCAACATCAATGTCGGCGGGCGAGCCTCGAAGGACGCACCTACAACCCTCACCACACTACAGGGTGGCTCGCGCCGGTCTGCACATTGACGAAACCCTCAGGCACCGCATCGGTCGGTGCCACCAGCACCCAGCGCCACGGCGCGCAGGTCAGTGTCGCGAATTGCAGCCGTTCGGGGAAGCCGGGGAACCAGCGCGGCGAGAATGTCGGCTCGTACAGCCATTCGATCTTGTTGGCCTCGGCGTAGAGCTTTTCCATCTCGGAATCGAGCGCCTCGGCCGGTCGGTTGGTCATGAGGCCACCGACCTCGTAATGCACGTCGGCGACCACCTTGCCAGATGTGACCAGCGCCCATCCGCCCTGGTTTTCGACGATGCGGTTGACCACTTCGGCCATCGCCGTATCGGACGAACCGACGACCCAGATGTTGTGCTTGTCATGCGCAACCGTGCAGCCGACGGCGGTGTCAGCCGTTTTCGGCCCACAGCCGAGCCAGAACATCTTGGCCACCTTGCCTTTGCCCGAGAAGCGGTCGACGACGGCGAATTTGGTGATGTTGCGCTCGGTGTCGCGCTGGACCTGGCCGTCCGCCACCGGCAATTCCGTGGTGATGAAATTGTCGTCCCAGTGGAAGGGGCGAAGCAACGCTGCCTGCATCGTCTCGCGGCCCGCTTCCGCCGGGATGGCGAAATMGTCGGCACTGAGCTTGCGCCCGATGTTCACGGTCTTGGTCGCCCAGTCGGGCCAGTCGATGCGCGGCAGATGACCGGTGAAGGTGTTGTGCTCCGACACCTGCTCGCCGTCGGCCCAGACCTCGGCGATGGAAACGGTCGCCGCCTTGTCGAGCATCACCAGATCGGCGAAGCGGCCAGGCGCGATGGAGCCGACGAAGGGCGTCAGCCGCATGTGCCGTGCCGGGTTGATCGACACGCACTGATAGGCGATCTCGGGTGTGAGCCCGCTTTCGATGGCAAGGCGGACATTGTAGTCGGTCGCCCCCATCTTGAGGGTGTCGGAGGCGCTGCGGTCGTCGGTGGCGAACGCCACCTGGCTCCAGTCGCGCAGGCCGCGCTCAAGCAGGCCCTTGATGATGTCGGGCATCGAATGCGGACGAATCTCAATGAAGATGCCGCGCCCGAGCTTGTCCCAGGCTTCCTCAGGCGTCCAGGCCTCGTGGTCGGACGACAGGCCCGCAGCCGCAAAGGCGTTGATCGAGGCGAGGTCGCGCAGGCCAGAGCCATGGCCCTCGACGACGCCGCGCTTTTCGAATGTCGCCTGGATCATGCCCCATAGCCGCCCGTAGGACGGGTTTTCGGGGTTCCACACGGCAGGCCAGTCCATCACCTCGTCGAGGCCGGCGACCATCGCGCTTTCGGCAAGGAAGGCTGCCTGCTCGTCATAGCCGAAATGGCCGCCGCCCCATTCATAGGCGGTGGGCGGCACGGCCGAGCCGGGCAGCGGGAATATCTTCATCGGCGAGCCTGCGCGCCGCGCGGTCAGCCAGAATTGCAGATTGTGCGGGCCGTTGACGTTGGAGAATTCGTGGCTCGCCTCGCAGGTCCAGGTGTTGCCGCGCGGCATGACCAGCGCTGCCTCGTGCTCGGGCGTCAGGTGCGAGCTTTCGATATGCTTGTGCACCTCGCCGAAGCCGGGCACCGCCGACAGATGCGTGCGGTCGATGGTCTCGCGGGCCTTACCCGGAAAGCTCCCTGCCGGCCCGACATAAGCGATGCGCCGGCCACTGATCGCCACCTCGCAATCGTCCATCCAGGTGCCGGTGTGCACGTCGAGCACGCGGCCCAGCTGAACGAGGCGGTCGGCGTCGCGCTTGCCCAGGGCGACAAGGACGAGATGCTGGCGGATGCGGATTTCGTCAGCGGCGTCGATCAGCAGGTCGTCGGGCAAGGTGTCGGTCAATTTTACTACTCGTTCGATATGTCTGGGTATTTCAGCTTGATTCACCTGACCTGAAAATGGGAAGCGAAGCCAGACTTGATTTGAGACTGAAACGAAAGGTCGCGCGATGCAGCAGAACCCAACCCGCACGGTGATCATCGACACCGATCCCGGCATCGACGATGCGGTGGCGATCCTGCTCGCATTGAAGTCGGCCGAGTTCGACGTGAAGGGCATCACGACAGTTGCCGGCAATATCGGCATCGYAACGACGACGCGCAACGCCGGCCGGCTACTGGCGCTCGAAGGCCGCATCGACGTGCCGGTCATCGCGGGGGCTGCCGGCCCGCTGTCGCGCAAGGGCTTCGACACCGCCGACATCCACGGTAATGACGGCCTTGGCGGCGTGGCTTTTCCCGATCCGCTGGCATCTCCCATCGRCAACGATGCCGTAACGTGGCTGCGCGATTCACTCGACGCCGCTGATGCTGGCACCATCGACATTCTCGCGCTCGGACCTCTGACCAACATCGCCCGGCTGGTCCAGGAGCACCCAGAATCGGCCAAGCGCATCGGCCGTGTCATCGCCATGGGCGGGGCCGTGTATGAGCCGGGCAACATCGGTCCACGCGCCGAGTTCAACATTGCCGCTGACCCGGAGGCTGYGGAAATCGTCTTCGGTGCGGGGCTGAAAGTGACGCTCATTCCGCTCGATGTGACCAGAAAAGTCCGTGCCACGCGCGACGATACTGCCATGCTGCAGCAGACGGGCGTGCCGGCGGCGGTGGCATCGGGTGCGTTGATCGACGCCTATTTCCAATCGACGACGGGAGGCGAGAGCCGGCCGCTGCACGACCCATGCGTGATGCTTCTGGCGCTGGATGAGAACCTGTTCGATTGCGAGACGCTGAAGTTGTCAGTCGACACCGGCACAACGCGTGACGCTGGCGCGCTCAGCGTCGATGACAGCGGCTCGCCCGTCTCGGTCGCGCTCAGGGTCGAAAGTGCCGCCGTGCTGAAGCTGCTCTATGATCGGCTGTCGGCGGAATGAGCTTTATGCCTTCGCCAGTTCCTGCTCGACAAGCGTCGTCCAGAACTTCACGCCAGTTGCAATCGCCGCGTCGTTGAAGTCGTAGCGGCTGTTGTGGTGCAGGGCGCCATCGACAGCCGGGCCGTTGCCGAGCCAGACATAGGCGCCGGGCACTTCCTGGCTGAACATGGCAAAATCGTCGCCGGCGGTCGACGGCGGGAACTCGGTCATCACCTTGTCGACACCGAGTGCCGCTTGCGCTGCTGCCAGCGCCCGCCGGGTCGCGTCGCGGTCGTTGACCACGGGTGGCATCTGCCTGAAATAGCGGTACTCCGCCTCGATGCCGTAGAGCCGTGCCGAACCCTCGGCCAATGCGCCGATCTCTTCTTCCAGCTGGTCGCGCACGGCGGCCGAATAGGCCCGCGAGGTGCCGCCGATCTTGACCGTATCGGGAATGACGTTGAGTGCTTCGAAGCTGCCGGCCTCCATGGCACAGGCGCTGACGACGGCGGGCTGGAGCGGGTCGACGCGGCGGGCAACGATGGTGTGCAGCGCGGTCAGGAACTGGCCGGCTGCCGTCATCGCGTCGCGGCCGAGATGCGGCTTGGCGCCATGGGTGCCGATACCCCGGAATGTCACGGTCCAGCGGTCGGAGGAGGCAAGCTGCGGGCCGGCGACGACCGCCATACTGTCGGGTGCGATGCCCRGCATATTATGCAGGCCATAGACCGCATCGACAGGAAATTGCTTGAAGAAGCCGTCCGCGATCATCGCCTTGGCGCCACCACGGCCCTCTTCGGCGGGCTGGAAAATGAAATGCACCGTGCCGGAGAAGTTGCGGCTGCGGGCGAGCTCGCGGGCAGCGCCCAGCAGCATGACGGTGTGACCGTCATGGCCGCAGGCGTGCATCTTGCCTGGTGCCGTCGACTTGTAGGCGCGATCCTCGGCCATCTCCGGCATGGCGAGCGCGTCCATGTCGGCGCGCAACGCGATGCGGCGCGAGCCTTCGCCGAGCTTGAGCGTGCCGACGACGCCGGTCTTGCCGAGGCCCGCATGGACCGCGATGCCGGCGTCCACCAGCATCTTCTGCACGATGGCTGAGGTGCGGATTTCCTCAAAGCCGAGCTCTGGATGGGCGTGGATGTCGCGGCGCAACGCCGCCAGCATCTCGATTTCGCCCTTGTCGTTGCCGCTGCCCGATGTCATCACGCTCAAACTCCGTCCGGCCTGTACAGTCGATTTCATGCCGCGCGGGACCGTCCGCGCCGCGCCTCCTTTTGCAACAGAAAGCTCCGAAGTGCCACTCGCTCCGCATGAATTCTGGCAGACCGTCTATCCCGCAGGCACGTTCGATGCGGCACCAGCGGACGGCTTTGCCGATCTCTTTCCGGCAACGCTCGCCGACGGACGCCAGATCGCGCTGCCGATCCGCATCCTGCCCGGCGGCGACGACAAGGCCGTGGCGTCGCTGATCGTCAACCAGGCGAGCTTTGCCGTCGAGGACGCGCTGACGGATGCCATGGCGGCACTCGCTTCGGCTCATGATCCCGAAGTCGTCATCGGTGTGCCGACGCTTGGACTGCCGCTCGCCAATGGCGTGGCGCGGCGTCTCGGCCATGAGCGCATGGTGGCGCTCGGGACATCGCGAAAATTCTGGTACAGCGAGGAGCTGTCGCAGCCGATGAGTTCGATCACCAGCCCGACGCATGCCAAGCGCCTCTATCTCGATCCGCGCATGTTGCCGCTGCTCGATGGCAAGCGGGTGGTCGTGGTCGATGACGTCATCAGCTCAGGCACCTCGATGCTGGCTGTGCTTCGGCTTTTGCGCAGCGCAGGAATAGAACCTGTGGCGGCTATTTTCGCCATGCTGCAGGGCGACAACTGGCGAGCGGTCATCGGCGAATACGACGCGCCGCTCGTTTCGCGCATCCATGGCGCGATCCAATCGCCGCGCTTGAGCCGCACCGCTGACGGCGGATGGCAGGAAACGGTCTCGACATATTGACATAAAGATGTCTTTATGTGACCTGACGGCTTTGTCGCCGAAAGGATGAAAAGTGTCGCAAAACGCCACCTCCCTCGACGCCCTGTTTGGGCCGGTTGCTGCCAAGTCTGACGGCTCGGAGGTGCTTGCTGCGCTGAAAGCCGCGGCGCGCGAGCGCATCCTGATCCTCGACGGCGCGATGGGCACGCAGATCCAGGGCCTCGGCTTCAGCGAGGACCATTTTCGCGGCGATAAGTTCACAGGCTGCGCCTGCCACCAGCAAGGCAATAACGATCTGCTGATCCTGTCGCAGCCAGCGGCGATCGAAGAGATCCACTACAAATACGCCATCGCCGGCGCCGACATCATCGAGACCAACACCTTTTCGTCGACCTCCATCGCCCAGGCCGACTACGGCATGGAAGACATGGTCTACGAGCTCAACCGCGACGGTGCGCGATTGGTGCGCCGTGCGGCGATCCGCGCGCAGCAGGAAGACGGCAAGCGCCGCTTCGTTGCCGGCGCGTTGGGACCCACCAATCGCACCGCCTCGATCTCGCCAGACGTCAACAATCCCGGCTACCGCGCCGTCAGCTTCGACGATCTGCGCATCGCTTATGGCGAGCAGCTACGCGGCCTGATCGATGGCGGCGCCGATATCATCCTGATCGAGACCATCTTCGATACGCTGAATGCCAAGGCGGCGATCTTTGCCTGCGACGAGATATTCATCGAAAAAGGCGTGCGCCTGCCGGTGATGATTTCGGGCACGATTACCGACCTGTCCGGCCGCACGCTGTCGGGCCAGACGCCGTCGGCCTTCTGGAATTCGATCCGCCATGCCGACCCGTTCACGGTAGGCCTCAACTGCGCGCTGGGTGCTGCCGCCATGCGCCCGCATCTCGCCGAATTGTCCGATGTCGCCGAGACCTTCATCTGCGCCTATCCCAATGCCGGCCTGCCCAACGCCTTCGGCCAGTATGACGAGAGCCCCGAATTCATGGCCGCCCAGGTCGAGGAATTCGCGCGCGAGGGCTTCATCAACATCGTCGGCGGTTGCTGCGGCTCGACCCCCGAGCACATCCGCGCCATCGCCGAGGCTGTCGCCAAGCATCCGCCGCGCCAGGTGCCGGAGCTCAAGCCTCAGATGCGCCTGTCGGGCCTCGAGCCATTCACGCTCACCGACGAGATTCCCTTCGTCAATGTCGGCGAGCGCACCAACGTCACCGGCTCGGCCAAGTTCCGCACGCTGGTGACCGCAGGCGATTACGCCGCCGCCCTCGATGTTGCCCGCGACCAGGTCGTCAACGGCGCGCAGATCATCGACATCAACATGGATGAGGGCCTGATCGACTCGAAAAAGGCGATGGTCGAGTATCTCAACCTGATAGCCGCCGAACCCGATATCGCGCGTGTGCCTGTCATGATCGACAGCTCCAAGTGGGAGGTGATCGAGGCCGGGCTGAAGTGCGTCCAGGGCAAGCCGATCGTCAATTCGATCTCGATGAAGGAAGGCGAAGAGGCCTTCCTGCACCACGCCAGGCTTTGCCGCGCCTATGGTGCCGCCGTCGTTGTCATGGCCTTCGATGAGCAGGGCCAGGCCGACACCAAGGCGCGCAAGGTCGAGATCTGCACCCGCGCCTACAAGCTTTTGACCGAGCAGGCGGGCTTTGCGCCGGAAGACATCATCTTCGACCCCAACATCTTTGCCGTCGCCACCGGCATCGAGGAGCATGACAATTACGGCGTCGACTTCATCGAGGCGACGCGCGAAATCACTGAGGCCCTGCCGCACGTCCATATCTCGGGCGGCGTGTCGAACCTGTCGTTCTCGTTCCGCGGCAACGAGCCAGTGCGCGAAGCCATGCACGCCGTGTTCCTTTACCACTGCATCCAGGTCGGCATGGACATGGGCATCGTCAATGCCGGCCAGCTCGCCGTCTACGAATCGATCGATCCGGAGCTGCGCGAGGCCTGCGAGGACGTCGTGCTCAACCGCGTGCCCAAGGCCGGCGGAACGGCGACCGAGCGCTTGCTGGAACTGGCGGAACGCTACAAGGGCACTGCCGGCAAGGAAGCCAAGGAGCGCGACCTCGCCTGGCGCGACTGGCCGGTCGAGCAGCGCATCAGCCACGCGCTGGTCAACGGCATCACCGAGTTCATCGACGCCGACACCGACGAGGCGCGGCTGAAGGCCGAGCGTCCGCTGCATGTCATCGAAGGCCCGCTGATGGCCGGCATGAACGTCGTTGGCGACCTGTTTGGCGCCGGCAAGATGTTCTTGCCGCAGGTCGTGAAGTCGGCCCGCGTGATGAAGCAGGCGGTCGCCGGCCTCCTTCCGCACATGGAGGCGGAGAAGGCGGCCAACGCCGCCAAGGGCATCGACAATGGCGAGCGCCAGACCGCCGGCAAGATCCTGATGGCGACGGTCAAGGGCGACGTCCACGACATCGGCAAGAACATCGTCGGCGTCGTGCTCGCCTGCAACAATTACGAAATCATCGACCTTGGCGTCATGGTGCCGGCAACCAAGATCCTGCAGGTCGCAAAAGACGAGAAGGTCGATATCATTGGGCTCTCCGGCCTGATCACGCCGTCGCTCGACGAGATGGCGCATGTCGCCGCCGAAATGGAGCGCGAAGGGTTCGACATTCCGCTGTTGATCGGTGGTGCCACCACCAGCCGCGTGCACACGGCGGTGAAGATCCATCCGCGTTACACCAGCGGCCAGACCGTCTATGTCAACGACGCCAGCCGTGCGGTCGGCGTGGTGTCCAATCTGTTGTCCCCGAGCGCCAAGAGCGGCTACGTCGAGACCATTCAGGCCGAATACAAGAAGGTCGCCGACGCCCATGCTCGCTCGGAGGCCGACAAGCAGCGCCTGCCGCTGGCCAAGGCGCGTGCCAATGCGCACAAGGTTGACTGGGCATCCTACACGCCGCCCAAGCCGTCCTTCCTCGGCACCAAGGTGTTCGAGAACTGGGATCTGGCAGAGCTCGCCCGCTATATCGACTGGACGCCGTTCTTCCAGACCTGGGAGATGAAGGGGCGTTATCCCAAGATACTCGAGGATGAAGCGCAGGGCCCTGCGGCACGGCAGCTGTTCGAGGACGCGCAGGCGATGCTGAAGAAGATCATCGACGAGAAATGGTTCGCCCCCAAGGCCGTCCTCGGCTTCTGGCCGGCCAATGCGGTCGGCGACGACGTCAGGCTTTTCGCCGACGAGGCGCGCTCGCAGGAACTGGCGACCTTCTTCACCCTTCGTCAGCAACTGACCAAGCGCGACGGCAAGGCCAATATGGCGCTGTCTGACTTCATCGCCCCGCTCGACAGCGGCAAGGCAGACTATCTCGGCGGCTTTGTCGTCACGGCCGGCATCGAGGAAGTAGCGATCGCCCAGCGCTTCGAGCGCGCCAATGACGATTATTCCTCGATCATGGTCAAGGCGCTGGCCGACCGTTTCGCCGAGGCCTTCGCCGAGCGCATGCACGAAAAGGTACGCAAGGAGTTATGGGGCTACGCGCCGGACGAAAATCTCGCACCCGACGATCTGATCGGCGAGCCATATCGCGGCATCCGGCCGGCACCTGGCTATCCCGCGCAGCCTGACCACACCGAGAAGGTGACGTTGTTCCGCCTGCTCGACGCGGAGAAGAATTCCGGCGTCAGCCTCACCGAAAGCATGGCGATGTGGCCGGGCTCGTCGGTCTCCGGCGTCTATCTGGCGCATCCCGAGAGCTATTATTTCGGCGTCGCCAAGGTCGAGCGCGACCAGGTCGAAGACTATGCCACGCGCAAGGGCATGACCATCACCGAGGTCGAGCGCTGGCTGGGGCCGATCCTCAACTATGTGCCCGCGTCCTACGCGCAAGCGGCGGAATGAGGCGCCCRCTCCTGACGATGCGGTGATCAACGCTTGCGTTTTTGGGACTCCTGATAGGGCATGCCGGTGGTGCGTTCATTCAGAACGTTTCGGAGTGGCATGCCCATGGCGCGCCGCTTCGCGCTGCAAGCGTTGCGCTATGAATCCGCCGTCGACACGGCAATCATCAACGCGGTTTTTAGGCCTGGTTTGAATGGGGAGGCTGAGCGCAGTAAGCCGAAGCCTAGCGGCCCGATTGCCATCAAGTCGAGCACACAACGAGGTGAATGGCGGAGAGGGAGGGATTCGAACCCCCGATGGGCTTGCACCCATGCCGCATTTCGAGTGCGGTGCATTCGACCACTCTGCCACCTCTCCGCGGTCGTGATCGGCCGTTGCCGGCGCGGCGCACTAGATAACGGCTCATGGCCTATCGCACAAGGCCAAATGTGGCCGAGATCAGCTATCTTTTCAGTCGAGGCGGAAATAGGCGCAAGACGCTGCGTCAGCTGTGTTGCCGCCATGCCCTTTTCGCTCCCTTTTGGCTCGAATGCTTCGGACCTTGCAGTTGCGGAGTGCCCACAAGGCGTTTTCTTTCAGAACCCTCCAGTACCCCATCTGAGCGTTGCCGCATGCGGGTGGACCCAAGCCTTGGTCAAGGGGCTGCGGTCGACGGAGGCGGCGGGCCGCGCGGCCACACGGGCGGTCCTGGGGTGTGATAAGGCTTATTGGGGCGAGGCCGCGTCTGCACGATTGTCGGTTCTGGCACAGCCGTGTATCCGAGGGTTGCCCTCCATGACCTGATGGCAGGAGGGAGGCCGGCAGCCCCCGCGAAACGTCGGTTTGCCGGCGTGTTCGCCTTGACTCGATGGCAACCTTCGGTTACGGGACCCCTGCATTCGGCGTGGAGGGTTCTCTGCGCCGTTTGTCATGAACCCGTACGACTGACAAAAAGACGACCCGAACCGCCCAGGTGGTTCAACAAGGTCGACCGAACAGCGAAAGGCATAAAATGTTCGCAGTCATCAAAACGGGCGGCAAGCAGTATCGCGTTGCCGCCAATGATGTGATCAAGATCGAAAAGCTCGTCGGCGCCGCCGGCGACACCGTTGAATTCGTTGAAGTGCTCGCCGTTGGCGAAGGCGACAACGCCGAGATCGGCGCGCCCTTCGTGGTTGGTGCAGTGGTGACGGCGGAAGTTGTCCAGCACGGCCGCGCCAAGACCGTCATCGCCTTCAAGAAGCGTCGTCGCCAGAATTCGCGTCGTGCGCGCGGTCACCGTCAGCACCACACCACTGTCCGGATCTCCGAGATCCTGACCGGCGGTGCGAAGCCTTCGAAGAAGGCGGCAGTGCAGGCCGAAGCCGCAGCTGACGTGGCTGCAGAAAAGCCCGCGAAGAAGGCAGCGCCGAAAAAGGCTGCAGCCGTCGCGGAATCAGAGTAATCAGAGCGACTGAAGGAGAACATCCATGGCACATAAAAAAGCTGGCGGTTCGTCGCGCAACGGTCGCGATTCAGAGTCCAAGCGTCTTGGCGTCAAGAAGTTCGGCAGCGAATCCGTGATTCCCGGCAACATTATCGTTCGTCAACGCGGCACCACCTGGCATCCCGGCGTCAACGTCGGCATGGGCAAGGATCATACGCTTTTTGCGCTCGAAGCAGGCGCCGTGACCTTCAATAAAAAAGCCAATGGCCGAACCTACGTATCGGTCAATCCGATTCTCAAGGCCGCGGAGTAGCCGGTTCCGCACTACAACACCGGCGCCCCATCTCGGGAACCGGTGTCTGGCCAAGCCAGGAAAAGGATCAGGGGAGATGGGTTTCCATCTCCCCTTTTTCATTTTTTCCTGGAGGATTTTTAACATGGTTGCCGAGAAGGAAGACAGCGAAGACGAAAGGCTGTCCGTCGATTGCCCCATATTGCTGACCGAGCGGCTGGTCCTGCGCCCGCCGCATGAAGACGACATCGCCGAGCTGGTGGAGCTCGCCGACAACCGCCACATCGCCGAGATGCTGTCGCGCATGCCGCACCCTTATGGCGAGGGCGAGGCGCGGGCCTTTCTTTCGATGGCGCGGGCCCAGCGAGGCGGCGTGGTCTACGCGATCACCGTTGCAGATACGGGTGCCTTTGTCGGCTCGGCGGGGCTCAACGTCACCGATCGTGGGCTTGAGCTCGGCTACTGGATCGGCGAGCCCTATTGGAAGTCGGGTTATGCCACCGAAGCCGCGCACGCATTGGTCGATCTCGCCTTCCGCGCGACCGACGTCAATGTGCTCAACGTTTCGTGCCGGGTCATCAACCCGGCGTCGCGGCGGGTGATCCACAAGTGCGGCTTCCAGTATGCCGGGCAGGGCATGCTGAACTCGATCGTCGCCGGCCAGGTGCCGGTCGAGCGCTACCGGCTCGACCGCAAGACCTGGGCGAGCCTCAGGTCGTGGGCACGCAGCTGAGGCGAGCTCAGGCCAGCTCGAGCCAGACCGGTTGGTGGTCGGAGCCCTTCGCCTCGCTGTCGATGCGGACGGATTTGACCTTGGCGGCCAGGTTGGCCTGGACGAAGGCGTAGTCGATCAGGCGGGTTTTTTCCGGATGGGTCGTGTCGGTCCAGGAGACCGATCCATCGGGAATTCCGCCCGCCAGCGCATAGGCGTCGACGGGATGGTGGGCGACGATCTGGGGGCCTTCGAAAGGGTCGGGCGCGCCGGTCATTTCAATATGTTCGGGCGAGCCGGGAACCATGTTGAAGTCGCCCAAAAGCACGAATTCTTCGGGGCAGGGGAGCTCGGGGAATCCGTATTCGGCAGCGCCCGATATGGCGCCGCCTTCCATCGGATAGGCGTAGACCCGTTGCTTGAGATGACGGATCTGCGCCATCCTTTCTTCTGGATTGACGTGATCGAGATGCACCGAATAGACGCGCAGCGGACCGGACGGCGCCATGACGAGCGCTTCGAGTGCAGCGCGTTGCAAATTGCCGCGGTTGAGGCGACGTGTACGCGGCAAAAGCATGCAGCGCGACGCAACGATCGGCCAGCGCGACAGCACCATGTTGCCGAATTGCAGGCGCTTGTTGGCCGGTTTCCCGTCTTCGAGCAGGCCAAAGTCGATATCCATGGCGATGCCATAGACGTGGAAATAGTCGGGCAGCAGTTCGGCAAGCCCGGCGACCATGTCAGCGCCGTTGTTGCGCATGAAATTGCGGGTCACCTCCTGCAGGGCAATGATGTCGGCACCGTCGATGCTAGCTGCGATGCGCTGAAGGTCGTAGCGGCCGTCACGGCCGATGCCGTACTGGGTGTTGTAGGTGACCAGCTTCACTGTCGAAATCTCCCGTCATCTCAGGCGGCTTTCAATCCGCGCTCGCCCTTCGCCGCGCCTTGCGCTATGGCAGGTTCGCTGAAACAACCAAATAACAGCAAGAGACGAACAGTCCGATGAAATTTCTCGATCAAGCCAAGGTATACATCCGCTCCGGCAATGGCGGCGCGGGTGCGGTGTCGTTCCGGCGCGAAAAGTTCATCGAATTCGGCGGGCCGGACGGTGGCGACGGCGGCCGCGGCGGCGACGTCTGGCTGGAAGTCGTCGACGGGCTCAACACGCTGATCGATTATCGCTATCAGCAGCATTTCAAGGCGCAGACCGGCGTGCACGGCATGGGCCGCAACATGRCCGGTGCCAAGGGCTCCGACATCATCCTGAAAGTGCCTGTCGGTACGCAGGTCTATGAGGAAGACAACGAAACGCTGATCTGCGACCTGACCCAGGTCGGCCAACGCTTCCTGCTCGCCAAGGGCGGCAATGGCGGCTTTGGCAACCAGCATTTCAAGACCTCGACCAACCAGGCGCCGCGCCGCGCCAATCCCGGCCTGGACGGCCAGGAGATGTGGGTCTGGCTCAGGCTCAAGCTGATCGCCGATGCCGGCCTCGTTGGCCTGCCCAACGCCGGCAAGTCGACCTTCCTTGCCTCGGTCACGGCGGCCAAGCCGAAGATCGCCGATTATCCCTTCACCACGCTGCATCCGGGCCTCGGCGTTGCGCGCATCGATGCGCGCGAATTCGTCATCGCCGATATTCCCGGCCTGATCGAAGGCGCCCATGAGGGCGTTGGCATCGGCGACCGTTTCCTCGGCCATGTCGAGCGCACCCGCGTCTTGCTGCATCTCGTTTCGGCTCAGGAAGAAAACCCGGGCAAGGCCTACAAGGTCGTGCGTGGTGAGCTGGAAGCCTATGGCCATGGGCTGACCGACAAGATCGAGATCGTGGCACTCTCCCAGGTCGACACGCTCGACCCGGATGAGCGCAAGAAGAAGGTAGCGTCGCTGAAGCGCGCGGCGGGACGTGCGCCGATCCTGCTTTCAGCCGTCACCCGAGAGGGCGTCGAAGAGACGTTGCGCGCGCTGATGAGCGTGGTCGAGGAAGCGCGGCAAGCGAGCGGTGACGTGGCGCCCTCCGACGCGCGCTGGACGAAGTAGGCTGCCTGCGATGACGATCCCTTCGCTGAAGAACTACAAGCGGATTACCGTCAAGATCGGCTCGGCGCTTCTGGTCGATCGAACCACCGGGTTGAAGCGCGAATGGCTGGCGTCGATGGCCGACGACATTGCGACGCTGGCTGAGGCCGGCGCCGACGTGCTGGTCGTCTCGTCGGGTGCGATTGCGCTCGGCCGCACCATCCTTGGCCTCGGCAAGCGCGCGCTGAAGCTAGAAGAAAGCCAGGCGGCGGCCGCCGTCGGCCAGATCGCGCTTTCGGGCGCATGGGCGGAAGAACTCGGTCGCAAGGGGCTGAAGTCTGGCCAGATCCTGGTGACGCTTGGCGACACCGAGGAGCGCCGGCGCTATCTCAATGCGCGCGCTACCATCTCGACGCTGCTCAAGATGAACGCCGTGCCCGTCATCAACGAAAACGACACTGTGGCGACGAGCGAAATCCGCTACGGCGACAATGATCGCCTGGCGGCGCGTGTTGCAACAATGATGGGCTCGGACCTGCTGGTCCTGCTGTCCGATATCGACGGGCTCTACACGGCGCCACCGGCGCGCGACCCTGACGCGAAGTTCATCCCCGTCGTCGACCGCATCACGCCCGACATCGAGGCGATGGCAGGGGCTGCGGCGTCCGAGCTGTCGCGTGGCGGCATGCGCACCAAGCTCGATGCTGGCAAGATCGCCACTGCGGCGGGAACGGCGATGATCATCACCGCCGGCACGCGGCTGTCGCCGCTAATGGCCATCGAGCGCGGTGAGCGCGCCACCTATTTCCGGCCGAGCGGCAACCCGGTGAAGGGCTACAAGACCTGGATCGCTGGCCAATTGGAACCGGCGGGCCGGTTGACTGTCGATGCCGGTGCTGTTGGCGCGCTGCTCTCGGGCAAGTCGTTGCTGCCAGCCGGCGTGAAGCTTGTCAGCGGCAATTTCTCGCGCGGCGATACGGTGGCGATCCTGTCGCCCGAGGGTCGCGAGATCGCGCGCGGACTGGTTGCCTATGACGCTGCGGATGCCGTAAGGATCGCTGGGCTGAAAACGACTGAGATCGAGACCGTTCTCGGCTATGAGGCGCGTTCGGCGATGATCCATCGCGACGACCTCGTCGTCAGCCACACGGACAAGGTTGCGGTGCAAGCGGAAGGGTAGGACATGCTGAAGGCGCATGAGAAGTCCCACGAGGATACAGCGTCCCTGATGGCCGAAATCGGCCGCAAGGCTCGTGCCGCCGCCCGTCCACTCGCCATCGCTTCCGCCGAACGCAAGCATGCCGCGCTGATCGGCATGGCCGAAGCCATCCTGCGCCGCCAGGATGAAATCCTCGACGCCAACGCCATCGACGTGAAGAACGGCGAGGAAGCCGGGCTGAGTGGTTCGTTCATGGATCGCCTCAAGCTGACGGCTGGCCGCATCCGCGACATGGCCGACGGTATCAGGGCGATTGCCGAACTGAGGGATCCCGTCGGTGAAGTGATTGCCGAATGGGACCGGCCCAACGGCCTGCATATCGAGCGCGTGCGTACGCCGCTTGGCGTCATTGGCGTGATCTATGAAAGCCGCCCGAACGTGACGGCGGATGCGGGTGCGCTCTGCCTCAAGGCCGGCAATCCGGTGATCCTGCGTGGCGGTTCGGACTCGCTCAATTCATCGCTGGCGATCCATGCCTGCCTGGTCGAAGGGCTGAAGTCGGCCAACCTGCCCGAGGACGCGATCCAGCTGGTGCCGGTGGCCGACCGTGCCGCCGTGGGCGAGATGCTGAAGGGCCTGTCGGGAAATCTCGACSTCATCATCCCGCGCGGCGGCCGTAGCCTGGTCGAGCGCGTGCAGAACGATGCGCGGGTGCCGGTCTTCGCCCACCTGGAAGGTATCTGCCATCTCTACATCGACAAGTCGGCCAAGCCAGACATGGCGGTGGACATTGCCGTCAACGCCAAGATGCGGCGCACCGGTATCTGCGGTGCTGCCGAGACCCTGCTGGTCGACCGCGCGGTGGCTTCCACTCACCTGGTGCCGGTGCTCGAAGCGCTGCGCCAGGCGGGTTGCGAGATCCATGCCGACGAAGACGTGCTCTCTGCCTTCACGGATGCCAAGCGCGCGACCGACACCGACTGGGTGACCGAATATCTCGACGCCATCATTTCGGTGAAGCTTGTCGACGGTGTTGCAGGGGCTATCGAGCATATCGAGACGTTTTCCTCGCACCACACCGAGGCGATCGTCGCCGAGGATGCCAAGGCCGTCGAACGCTTCTTCAACGAGATCGATTCGGCGATCCTGCTGCACAATGCCTCGACGCAGTTCGCCGATGGCGGCGAGTTCGGTATGGGTGCCGAGATCGGCATCGCCACCGGCAAGATGCATGCGCGCGGGCCGGTCGGTGTCGAGCAACTGACGTCGTTCAAGTACCGCGTGCGCGGTTCCGGGCAGGTGCGGAGCTAGCTTGCGGCGGCAAACAATCGTGCTACATTGTGCACATGAGCACACAATCCGAGACCGTTACTGTTCGTCTCGATAGCGAGACGAAATCGAGGCTTGAGGAGCTGGCGCTGCTCACGCGGCGTACGAAATCGTTCCTCGCTGGCGAGGCCATTGCCGACTATGTCGAGCGTGAACTAGCAATCATTGCCGGCATTCAACGTGGGCTCGATGATGTGAAGGCGGGGCGGACAGTGCCGCATGAGGTGGCACGAAAGCGGATCATGGACACCCTTGCACTTGCACGCAAGCAATGATGCGTGGCATCGAATGGTCGGAAGATGCACTCGCTGATTTCGAATCTGTCATCGCCTACATAAATCGCGATAATCCTGTAGCCGCTTCCAAAATTGCCGATCGAATTCTTGCAACCATCGACAATCTGGCTGAATTTCCAACGGGTCATCAGGGCCGAATGACCGGCACCTACGAGAAACTCGCGCAAAAAACGCCTTTCATCATCGCCTATTCGATGTCGGATTTGACCGTCTACATCCTGCGCATCATTCACGGCAGCAGGGACTGGCCGGATGGCGAGTGGCCGACCGAATGAGTTCCCACGATATTCCGTCTCAATACCTGCGCATGCCGCATGCGATGAAGGGCATGCAGATCGGGCTATTTGGCGGGTCGTTCAACCCACCGCATGCCGGCCATGGCCTTGTCGCTGAAATCGCCATGCGCAGGCTTCAGCTCGATCAGCTGTGGTGGATCGTCACCCCTGGCAATCCGCTGAAAAGCACGCGCGAGCTGGCGCCGCTCGCCAAGCGCATCGAGCTGTCGGAGGCAATCGCCGAGGACCCACGCATCAAGGTGACGGCCTTCGAGGCGACCCACAATGTGCGCTACACCGCCGACACGCTGGCCTTGATCAAGGCGCGTAATCCCGGCGTTGATTTCGTCTGGATCATGGGGGCCGACAATCTGCGCGACTTCCACCACTGGCRGCGCTGGCGGCAGATCGTCATGACTTTCCCCATCGCCGTCATCGACCGTCCGGGGGCGACGCTGTCGTTCTTGTCGTCGGTCGTCGCCAAGACTTTCGACTACGCACGCGTCGATGAGGGCGATGCGTCGCGCCTGGCGCGGATGAAGGCACCGGCATGGACCTTCATCCACGGACCGCGCTCGCTGCTGTCGTCGACGGCATTGCGAAACGGCACGGCCAAGTAATAGAGCGCGGACCAATCTACATTCGGACGTAGTGGCAGCTGATCATCGCGCAGTTGCCAAACGCCTAGTCTTTCGCTTCCATGAAGCGGATTCGGTTGCCGAACGGGTCGGTCACCTGCATCTCCGTTACCCACTCTTCATGGGTAAGACCGGGTTTGAGATAGCGATAATCCTTGGCCGCAAGCTCCTTGTGGAAGGCTTCCACGCCGCGCATGGTGACGACCATGTTGCCGCCAGGGCTGGCGTCGCCCGAATGCTCGCTCAGATGCAGCTTGAGCCCGCCACGCGACACCTGCGTGTAGAGCGGAAAATTGTCGCCGAAGCGATGCTCCCAATCGACCTTGAAGCCAAGAAAGCCGCGATAGAACTCGTGCGCCTTGGCGACATCGAAAATGCGCACGATCGGCACAGCCTGTTCGAAGGCGATGCCGCGATCGTCGGAGGCAGTGTCGTCTCCGATCTTGGCCGACAGGATATTCCAGGTGCCGAGTCCGAATTGCCGGGCGACGATCTCCAGCGCCTCGCTGTGGCTGACAGCCAGCTCCTTTTCAGCCAGCACTTCGCGCATGGCCTTCGCCATCGCCTTTGCATCACGATAGGTTCGCATGGTCTTCCAATCCCCAGCTTCTGGCGAGAAAACCCATCAGTGCCCGCATTGCCGATGCTCTCACCATCTCTTGGGATCAGGTGACGTGAAGCGTCCGACGTGTTCGCCAAACCCCTGTGCGGGGCCCGGGCTGCCGGCCACATCCAGCCGTCCGTCAAGCTAACAACGGGGTTGTCGTAGGGTCAAGGGCGGCAATTTCCCCGGTTCAAACCAGAACAAAACAGAGACGCTTCTGGCCTTTCTGCCCCGAATCACTACATTCGGGGCAGATGTCAGACTTTCCGGACGACATGCCCTTTTTTGACGAGCCCGGCGCAATGCCGTCCCGGCCCGCTGGCACGCCTGCGCCCAGCGGTATCGCTGCGCGTGCCATGGCCGCACGTAAGCCACCGGCCGCGCCTGACTATCTCAAGGGCTTGAACCCCGAGCAGCGCCTCGCCGTCGAAACCACCGAGGGGCCGGTTCTGGTGCTTGCCGGTGCCGGCACCGGCAAGACGCGCGTGCTCACCACCCGTATCGCCCATATCCTGAGCCAGGGCCGCGCCTACCCCAGCCAGATCCTCGCAGTGACCTTCACCAACAAGGCGGCGCGCGAGATGAAGCAACGTATCGGCCTGCTTGTCGGCGAAGCCGTCGAGGGCATGCCGTGGCTCGGAACCTTCCACTCCATCGGCGTCAAGATGCTGCGCCGCCATGCCGAGCTTGCCGGCCTGCGCTCCGACTTCACCATTTTGGACACCGACGACGTCATCCGTCTGATCAAGCAGCTGATCCAGGCCGAAGGCCTCGACGACAAGCGCTGGCCGGCGCGCCAGTTCGCGATGATGATCGACGGCTGGAAGAACAAGGGCCTGGGCCCTGCCGAAATCCCCGAGGGCGACGCCCGCGCTTTTGCCAACGGCAAGGGCCGCGAGCTCTACAAGGCCTATCAGGACAGGCTCAAGACGTTGAACGCCTGCGACTTCGGCGACCTTTTGTGCCACCCGATCCGCATCTTCCGCGCCTATCCGGATGTGCTCAAGGAATACCACAAGCGCTTCAAATACATCCTCGTCGACGAGTACCAGGACACCAACACCGCTCAGTACATGTGGCTGCGCCTGCTCGCCCAGGAAACCGGCGCGCCGGGCCAGAAGAATGTCTGCTGCGTCGGCGACGACGACCAGTCGATCTATGGCTGGCGTGGGGCCGAGGTCGACAACATCCTGCGCTTCGACAAGGATTTTCCAGGCGCCGTCGTCATCCGGCTGGAACGCAACTACCGCTCCACCGCCCATATACTGGGTGCCGCCTCCCATCTCATCGCCCATAATGAGGGCCGCTTCGGCAAGACGCTGTTCACCGATCGCAACGACCCCGAAGACGGCAAGGTCAATGTGCATGCGGCCTGGGACTCCGAGGAGGAAGCCCGCGCCGTCGGCGAGACCATCGAACAGCTTCAGCGCCAAAAGCACAATCTCAACGACATGGCGATCCTGGTCCGCGCCTCGTTCCAGATGCGCGAGTTCGAGGACCGCTTCGTAACCCTTGGGCTCAATTACCGCGTCGTCGGCGGCCCGCGCTTTTACGAGCGCCAGGAAATCCGCGACGCCATGGCCTATTTCCGGGTCGTTGCCCAAGGTGCCGACGACCTTGCCTTCGAGCGCATCGTTAACATACCCAAGCGTGGCCTTGGCGAAGCCGCCATCCGCCAGGTCCACGACACGTCCCGCGCGCTCGGCGTGCCGATGCTTGAAGCAGCCCGCAACCTCGCCGAAAGCGACGAGCTGAAGCCCAAGCCGCGCGCGGCACTGCGCGAGGTCGCAGCCAATTTCGAGCGCTGGCAAAAGGCCCTCGACAACACACCGCACACCGAACTCGCCGAGACCATTCTCGAAGAGAGCGGCTACACCGACATGTGGAAGAACGACCGCTCGGCCGAAGCGCCGGGCCGGCTCGAGAACCTGAAAGAACTCATACGCTCGATGGAGGAGTACGAGTCGTTGCGCTCGTTCCTGGAGCATGTCGCGCTCGTCATGGACGCCGACAAGAATGAGGACCTCGACGCCGTCAACATCATGACTCTGCACTCGGCCAAGGGCCTGGAATTCGAGTCCGTCTTCCTGCCCGGCTGGGAGGAGGGCCTGTTTCCGCATCAGCGCGCGCTCGACGAGGGCGGCCGCTCGGGTCTGGAGGAAGAGCGCCGCCTGGCTTATGTCGGGCTCACCCGCGCCAAGAAGAACCTGCATCTGTGGTTCGTCTCCAACCGCCGCATCCACGGCCTATGGCAGTCGACGATCCCCTCGCGCTTCCTCGACGAGCTGCCCGAGGCCCATGTCGAGGTCGCCGATGCCGGCAATTCCTATGGCGGCTACGGTTCGGGCGGCGGCCGCCAGAACCCCTATGGCGCATCGCGATTCGACAGTGTCGGCGAAAAATCCTTCTCCAACACCTACGCCACGCCGGGTTGGCAGCGCGCGCAGYAAAACCGCACCGAGGCCACCGACCGCAACTGGGGCTCGCGCTCCGGCCATTCGGTCGAGCGCATCGGCTATGGCGAGACAGATTCAGGCTTTGGTGCTGGTCGCGGCTCGGTCAAGGGCCGCATGATCGAGGGCGAGCTGGTGGCGAAGTCCGTCGCGACCGAACCCTCGCGCTTCAATGTCGGCGACCGGGTGTTCCACCAGAAATTCGGCAACGGCAACATTTCGGCCGTCGACGGCAACAAGCTGACCATCGACTTCGACAAGGCCGGTCAGAAGAAAGTTTTGGACGGGTTCGTGAACGCTGTGTGAGGAAGCGCCCTATCTCTTCCTTTTGGGAGGGAGATAGGCACGGCACCTTCATCCTTCCACATATCTATGCGGGATCGAGTTGATGAGCCGCTTGTAGGGCATGCCCTCCTCTGCCGCACGCGCCTTGAGGCGTGCGAGATCGCGCTGCGGAATTGAAATCCGTTGCCGCTTGCCATCAAGCAAGCCCTTGGCCGCCTCGCGCCAGAAAGCGCGGCGAGCCTCGACATCACCGACCGAAACCCACGCACTGTGTTCGGCGCTGTCGCAAGCCTTGGCATCGGTGAAGGGCATTCCCTGTCTCCGTCATCCCGGAAACCGGAGCGAAGCGCAGGTTATCCGGGATCCATTGGTCATAGCATCGTCGTACTCGGTCGGGTCCTTGCCTTGGCGCACTTCATCCATGCCTCTGCAAACCGAGAACCCGGCCGTGCTGGTCAATAGATCCCGGGTCTCACGTCGCTTCGCTTCGCTCGCCCGGGATGACGGCGGTGAGCCCCCCGCTGCCCACGGTCGAGCAGCTGACCGGCTGCGAGCCCCGTACCTTCCGGCAATGGGCGTTTGAACGCGCAAATGCATTCCGCGGGCCGGCCGGGGAATGAGCGCCAGCGCCGGCACCTTGTCTTATGAGTTGCCGCTTCCTGCTTACGGGATTAATATTAGCTACATCTGATAAAATCGCTGGGAGGCGAAGACGATGCGCCAATATATCGATTGCCGTGAGTTCCCGAGCGAAATGAAGTGCACCGTAGCTATCGCGGCCGACACCGAAAAAGAACTCATTGATGCGGCCGTCCAGCACGCTGTGTCAGTTCATGGCGAAAAGGACTCGCCGTCTTTCCGTGCGGAGATCAAGAAGGTCATCCATTCCGGCACGCCGCCGGCCTGACCGTATCACGGGCGCTGGCATGCAGCCGGTGCCCTTGCTCGCCACGCCGCATTGATCGCACGGAAAAGCCGTGACAACGGCGTTGATCGCGGAGCGAAGGTGCGCGTTTAAACCAGATAGACGGTTATTGCCGGCGCGCGTTGCCGCCGCTGCGCATAGCCTTCAGCCGTTCGGCCGCGGATGCCGCCAGATCGGCGTAACGGTCTTCCAGCTTCTCGGCGGCGACCAGCACCTCGGGTTCGAAGTCGTTGGCTTCCAGCACCTGCCGCAGTTTTTCGACGAACTCGGCCTGCTGTTCGAGCGCGGCAAACAGCTTTTTCACCTGATCACGGCTGATGTCGGGATTGGCAAGCGTGACAGGTACCTCGCGGGCCATTTCCGCGCCGGTTTCGGCTTGCTCCTTGAGGATGTCCAACCAGTCAATCACGCCACACCGTACCCAACTCGCAACAATCTTGGGCCCGACATGAGCTATCGTCAACCTTGGCGCTACCCCTTCGCCTTTGACCTCGCCCGCGAGTCATGCCGCTTTGCCGCTTCCTCGCATTTGCGGCGGATTTCCTCGACCTCGGTCTCGGTCAGGTGCTCGATGCCGATGAAATGATTGTGGCCGGTGCTGACCCGGATCAGTTCGTCGAGCTTGGCCTGGATCGCGGCACCGTCGCGGTTCTGCGTGTTCTGGATGAGGAACACCATCAGAAAGGTGACGATGGTCGTGCCGGTGTTGATGACGAGTTGCCAGGTATCGGAAAAGCCAAAGAATGGGCCGGACACCGCCCAAACAACGATGATCAGGCAACAAGCCGCAAAGGTTGGCGGCAGCCCGGCAGCATAGGCCACCTTGTTGGCGATCCTGGTGAAAACCTTCTCGTACATGAAAAATTCCTTCGCCCAGCGAAAGGAAACAATCGGCACCCGTTCAGGTTCCCTTCGATCGCCCCGCAGCCAGACTGGATGCTCAGCCCTGAAGGGCTTGTTTTAGCACCACGGCCTGGTTGTGGAGTTTGTCACGGGCCGAGTAGACCAGCGTCAGCGGCCCCTTTGCTGCCTGCGCGCGCAAGTCTTCGACCAGCGCCGGTCGCGCCGCGAGTTCCAAAAGATAGCGCGAACGAAACGCGTCCCAGCGCTCAGGGGCATGACCGAACCATTTCCTCAGCTCCGTCGTAGGCGCGATTTCCTTGAGCCAGAGATCGACAGCGGCCTTTTCCTTGGTCACCCCGCGCGGCCAGACCCGGTCGACCAGCACGCGAAAGCCATCGTCGGCGGTGGCCGTCTCATAGACGCGTTTGATCCTGATGCTGTCCATTCCGAGTCAATGATAGGCTTCCGGGCATCGGAATGGCCAGTCTAGCTCTTGATCGGCAGCCAGAGCTCATAGCCGCCATTGCCCGTCACCGGATCAAAGCTTTCGGGATAGCGCTCGAAATGCGGGGCATCGGCGGCCTCGTGGCCCGAACTCGGAAACCACTTGCTCCATATCGTGTTGGTGATGCGTCGGATCGCCGAGATGTGCTCGGTGGTGGCGAACACGACATAACGCTGCGGCGGGATGCGCAGGCGGCTGAACTCCGATGTCAGGCCGGAGAAGTCAGTGACCTCGACACCGGCGATGTATTCGAAAGTGTCGTCGTCGAAATTGCAGCAGACGCCGTAGCCGACCATGCCTTTCTGGCCTGGAACGCTGCCGAAATGCGGGCCGAAGCGCTGCCACAGCGAAGGAATGGCGATGCTGGTCTCGCAAGTGTAGCGCTGGCCAAAGCCGGCGATGAGCAGTGGGCCGCCATCGACAAAACGCGGCGGGGCCAGGTTTTCAACAAAGGTTTCGTCCATTTTGAGGTGCTCCACGCATTCGGGTTGGGGAACAGCGCCCTTCGCACGCACCGCCTCGGGCGTGAGCCCAAAGCGGTCGCGAAAGGCCCTGGTGAACGCCTCATGCGAGCCGTAGCCGGCGTCGAGCGCGACCGCCAGAATGTCGGGCGCGCCTTTGGCCAGCGAGAACGCCGCGTCGGTGAGGCGGCGGGCTCTGATGTAACCCATGAGCGAATGGCCGGTGGCGGCACCGAAGGCGCGGGACATGTGGAAACGAGAGACACCGCCAATGGCGGCAATCTCGTCCAGTCCGATATCCCTGGAATAGTGGCTTTCGATGAACCAGATGGCTTTTTGAACCGGGGTCATTGGTCTTTCCTGCATGAGAACGCACCCGGTATGCCCCTTGTCGGCGCGGCTCGTTTGATTGTGGTTGCTGCAACGACGTTTTTCGCACGAAATGTCGATGGGCCAAAACGCGGGCCCTTTCATTTTGATCCAGGACAGGCAATTGGCGGAGCCAGCGTGACGATGTCGCTTTTGCAACTACGTACGCAGCAACGGCAGGCGAAACTGGCGGCATGGAACAAAAGCACGCGACAGGCCAGGACGATGAACCGCCCGCGCCGGTGATTGCGGTTGCCGGCGTCATCGTGGCGATGGCGCTGGTGGCGGTCGGCAACGGCCTGATGTTCGGCTACATTCCGATCAGCCTGGGTGCCGCCGGCTATGCACCGACCTGGGCCGGTACCATTCTCACGGGCCTCTCCGCCGGCGGGCTTGCCGGTTGCCTGCTCACCGGTGCGCTGGTGCGCCGGGTTGGCCATGCGCGCGCCTATATGGTGTTTTCAGCCCTGGTMGTGCTGTCCAACGTGGCTATCGGTGCCGGAACCTTCCCGGTTGTCTGGATCGCCGCGCGGGTGCTCTACGGCTTTGCCATATGCGGGCTGTTCATTGTGGCCCAGAGCTGGCTCAACGATGCCGTCGGCAATGAAATCCGTGGCCGCGTCATGGCGATCTTTTATGTCTCATATGTCGTCGGCCTGGGCGTCGGCTCGTTCCTGCTCGGCTTCGTCGATATCGCGACCGCGCAGGCGCCGCTCATTGGCATCGCCTTCAATGCTGTCT